>JBAZEK010000073.1 GCA_041653995.1 Dehalococcoidia bacterium | reverse complement strand
ATCACTAGCCATTATCCGATCAAGAATGATCAGCGCATCATGTGGCCCAACAAGCCCCTCAACATTGATTGTACCCGGCACTAATTCAGCATCGGCAGCCAGATTGCGCCAAATAGATTTTAGTGCCTCCGTGCGATTGTTGCCTATTGGCATTGCCGTGATCAAGCCTTTAGCCTTTGCCATGGCGATGATCTGCCGCATCATCCGCTCGGCATCGGCAACCCTGTCGACCTCCTTCCGGAGATAATCAGTGACCATGCGGCTGGCGTTGCGTAGCGACAAGGTTGCAGTTGCCTGGACGATTTTCCGCTTGCCGATTCCGCTGTACATTTCCATTCCGGGCGGAAGAATGCCGTTTTCCGCAGCAAGGATCGTCGCCCGCTGGCTTGCGATCTCACCCGCAAACATGATTCGATTGCTTTCGAGAATTTTTTCCAGTTTCGTCAGCCACATTTTGACTTTTTCATCAAATGTGGAATCATGCCGCTGCTGCACGTCAACCAGCCCGGAAACGTTGTTCAGCATGCGCTGTATTTCTTCGATATTGACAATGCGTAACATGGCTACCCTATGACCAGACGATCTTTTCCCCCTTCATCTGTTTCGATGGAAGTCCATTCAAAAGCTTCTTCCGAAATCTTCAGATGTAGACGGGTAATGACCTCACTAGGACCGGCCTCGCGTATTTCTCCGGTCGTGACAAGAACATTGAGCCGTGTAGATGGCTTGATGATCCTCAACAACTCAACCCGCAGGGTGTCTTTGAGTGTTTCCAGAAACTCCGCACGCTTTTCGGGCTTGATCAACTCGCCCAGACTCCTCACTGCATTGGCTGTAAAGTCGTCGGCCACCCGGTTGGCTTCAATGGCTGTATCTTTGGGCCTGGTCAGCGCCGCGGTTCGACGGTCGAGTACTGTCTCGATCCTTTTTTTGTCGGCAGCACTCATCATGACACGCTCTTTTGTAATGACTGCCTCGAATACTTTATCAAACACCTTGCGAATTTCAGCGATGGGAGGTGTGCCGTGGGAAGATTCGCCGAAAGGCGAATCTTCCAGTCCCTTTACGACAACAGGTACGTCTATCTCCACATCGGGCATGCGGAAGCGCGGGACAGGCATGCTGCGCAGCAAAGGATGGTCGGCATACAACTCGGCTATCCTGACGGATTCGATATCCGCCTGCATTCTTGCTATTGCTATCTCAGACAAGAGATGACCGATATAATCACCAAGTTTTGGCATTTTTTCTCCAATAAATTATTATCCTGCAAACATCCCTTCAGTACCCGAGACCTGCAGCCAATTACATGACATGGCTTGAAATGCCGCCGGCACGCACATATACGGGGTCTATAATTCCAGCAAATGAAGGCTACTAAGCCGTTGTGGCGGGTGTTGAAGTAATGGCACCCTCAAGTATCCCCAGCATCTTCTCCATACCTGCCGGCATTTCATCCTGAACCACTTTGACATGTATCGCCAGCGAGTAGGTTCGGTTAACGGAATTGCCTTCCTGCGTCGTGCGCTGGAACGAGGTCGAAACTTTCAGTTTTGCCGAGCCCCACAACCAGCCGGCTTTCGCTTCTAGGGATGAGTTTATTTTTAGATCCGTATTGGTTTTGCGATATTCGACTGAATTGATTTTCGCATTGAAATCGACAGTTGCAAACTCGATGCGGATAAATGGAATCGGCAGAATCGTCAGGATAGGCACCTTCAGTTCCTGCGTCTCATATACAGCCGGAACCGCTGGGGACGCATTCACTGGCGGCGTCGCCGTCAGATCGGCTTGAACGGCCGGCACATAGGGCCTCAGTTCCTTGGGATATTTGAAAGATACATAGATAGGTTCTTCCGTCGATGTGTCGCCACCGGCCTCCTGCTCGGCGTTCGGTTTTTTAAAGCCCACTTCCTTAATGAAGTTGACTGTTGACATCGCAGCCTGTGCCTGAGCGTTGACGACCGCTATCAAAGGACCGCCTATCATCGATTCAAAATCAATGCTTGATAATTCCTGACCTGGACTTGGCATAACTTTACCTCCTGAATTATTATTGATAAGGTATTGCTGTTGATGAGTTGGAGTATATGGGGGATGTTTTTGCCTGTCAAGGGATAATATTCATTCGACAGGATTAATTCCCATAGCGACGTGTAAGGATTATAACGGGTTTTATTATCACAATATTTGCCGGGATTGGTGGGAAAAGGACCGGACATACCTGTAAGGACTAGGGGGACTAGGACTATAGGGGACTAGGGGACGCCCTTAAATAATTAAGTTTACAGGATAGATGTTTTTATGTAGGAGGCCTTTCATGCCTGGATCAGCGAGATTAGACCCTCCCGCCGCCCTTCATCACATTATGATCCGGGGGATCGAGCGCAGACAAATATTTCGAGACGATGCCGACCGGGAGGATTTTCTTTCGCGCCTGGAGAGGCTTCTGCCCGTGACGGGGATATCCTGTTTTGCTTGGGCGCTGATTCCCAATCATGCTCATTTTCTTTTTCGCACCAGCAATGTAC
>JBAZEK010000072.1 GCA_041653995.1 Dehalococcoidia bacterium | reverse complement strand
CACACGATCATATTGGTGGTGATGGAGCTTCTATAGCAGAAGGAGCATTTGCATTTACCGATGTAACTACTGCGAATGTAAGTACAACCAAACACGGCTTCGTGCCAAAAGCTGTCGCTCCCTCTTCAGGAATCCTTAATGTGTACGGTATAGCAAGTGGAGAAACCGCAATCACAAACAAAGCAATCTTTGATTTTGCCACTCCACAAGAATTAGGTACTGCGACTTCGGGAACATCTGTCGTAGCTGCCCGCCGTGATCACGTTCACACACTTCCAAAAGGCGGCGTCCTCTCCTGGTCGGAAGTCACCGGCACCACGCAAGCCCTCGCCGTAAATACCGGATATATCCTGAACCATGCAACTACGATGATCGTTGCCACCCTACCAAGCACCGCCGCGTTAGGGGATGTGATCCGGATTGTCGGGAAAGGCGCGGCAATGTGGAAAGTTGCGCAGAACGCCTCTCAGTATATCCGGTTTGCCGGACTTACGACAACCACGGGAACCGGGGGATACCTGCAAGCTGAGAATGCGTATGATTGTATTGAGATCATGTGTACAACGGCAAATAACGGCTGGACTGTGATTAGCTCAATCGGGAATATTGTGGTGGTGTGAGAAATGACGAGAAAGACAAACGCAATCGGATTAAACACAGATGATATTCTCCTCTCATTAAGGGACACGTATCTTGTCTGTGGAGTAGAATGGGATCAGAGCTCTACTGATCCGGCACTTACTCGGATCGATATTAACTCAAATGAAGATAAGGGTACGAGAGATACCTCCTTCTTTGATGCCCATGTAGTCTGGGGTAATATCAAAAGGTGTAATGTTGCAGACGACGGCACGGTCAATGCATACTATGATGATGTGGGGTTTGCATACGACGGCACTAATGGTGAGGTAATGGTAGAAATACCCAAGTTCTACTATAAATCCTACAAGTCCGGATCAACATACAGGTGGTGGATCTCTCCATTTCCAGCACCGGGATTCAAGGTTCACCCTGCATTTGTCTCTGATTCAGTAGAAAAGGATCACATCTACGTTGGTGCATTTCACGGATCTGCATACGACGTCACCGCTAACGCAACCGAAGTTAATACGATCCAGATCACCGCTGAACCGACAGCAAATGGAAACATCACGATCACCCTTGACGGTAACTATGCGTTTACTGTCGCCGTGCTGAATGCTGACACGATAGAAGGTGTGATCGATAAGATCGTTGCTGCCGGAAACAAGACGGATTATCAGGGTGTCGTGTGGACGGTTGCGAAGGTTGACGCGGATGAGTTGACGTATACTGCCGATTCTGTAGGGCTGAAATCGACTGCTGTGTTTTCAGGCGGGACTACGGGGGTTACCGCATCCGTCACCAAGACCACACCGGGAGCGGGGGGATACGTCAAGAACGACGCTGCCGGACTGGATTTCACCGCAACCTCTGGCGACAAGATGGCCTCAAGAGCCGGTGTGAAACCCCTATCAGGGTGGAAGAACGCAACCGCAACGCTCCCGAACATGCGTATCCTTGCGCAGAACCGGGGAGCTGGCTGGAACCTGTTAAACTTCAATCAGGTGTGCGCAATCCAACTTCTCTACCTAGTAGAATACGCGCATTTCAATAGCCAGACGCAGATCGGGCAAGGTGTGACAGGAGTAAACGACACAACGGCGGGCAACAATTACAACAACGCATTAAACAACGGGTTTACCGCCGGTGTTGGCACTTCAAGCACCGATCTCGGGAATGCGTCGGGTGTCTGTACCGGGGTCGCCCATTACAAGACCACGGAAGCAGACGCCGATATTCAGCCTGTTTCATATCGTGGGATTGAGAATTTCTGGGGCAATATCTGGCAATGGGTTGACGGGATCAATATCAAAGCAGACTATAATCCGTGGATTGCCGATCATGATTTCGCATCCGATACGTTCGTCCACCCTTACGCGGATACGGGGTTGACGGTTGTTGCAAGCGACGGATACATATCTAATATTATATTTGGTGCAGGACTGGACTACGGATTCCTCGCAAGTTCGGTAAGTGGAGGCGGTTCGGAGTATTACCTGTGCGATTATCTCTATCGTGCAACTGGGAACCGATCCGCGCTGTTGGGGGGCTCTTGGAGTAGTGGCCTGGATGCGGGCGCGTTCATTTGGTTTCTGGCTTATGCGGCGTCGGCTGTGCATCGGGCTTTTGGGGCTCGGCTGGCCTTTGTTGGGTGATCACATGAAATCATATTCAGATAATAAACCACAGGAAATCGAGATCGATAAGATCGCGAAAGGTGTAGCTCGGGTACTGATTCGATGGAACGCCAAGGAAGTACCTGCACCTGTCATGGACGGAGAGAAGGTAAGGACGCAATGGGAGTACGATGAAGAAGTGATCTCATGGAGCCTTCCCACCCCCAATCTCACGCCCGAACAGATCGCCGTATATTTCAAGGAGAAACGTGCAGAGATTGAAGGATTCGCAAAGGCAAAGCGGATCAACTGGAAGAGAACAGATGCAAAAATAGATATTTCAAAGGTAATAGAAAAATGAC
>JBAZEK010000071.1 GCA_041653995.1 Dehalococcoidia bacterium | reverse complement strand
AAACTATACGAGCGGGTAGCTAACTGAGAAGCTAGGCTAAGGGCTGCGGAATCCGCTACATTAGAAAGATTAGTAGTAGAAATAGAAAGCTGGCCCAGGTTAACCGTAGTCAAAATCATAATCAGGACAACCACGATCATTAAAATAAGCAGGGTGGCTACCTGGCCTAGAGGCTTGCCTTCTCTCAGGTTATTCAGGGAAAATCTTTTATAAAAGCCGCTTAGCATAGCCTCATCCTCCCTCCCCGCCTATCGCTTAAAGATGTTCAGCTTAGGATATTTACTCTGGTCAGTTTCATCCGCCTGAACCTCTGCCGGGCTGTTTGCCGCTTCCACTCTTTTAGCTTCGTAATCTTTCTGTCTCTGAACCATGCGCTGGTTAAACCACAAGAATACCTGCAATGCGCCGAACAATAAAATAAAGAGCACGACGATGCTTGCGGCCAGCTCTAAAGAGACCTGCGCCTTTTTACCAGTTTGTCCTACGCGATTCCTCTTTATTCTGCGAAACCACACTGCTAACCTCCTTAGTTGTGGTAGCGGGGCTGGTTGAGCCAGATGGATGCGTGATAATTTTCCTGGTGATCGCAGTGCTCCAGTTAACATTGTCCGCAGTCGTAATACCAGAAGCGTCCTCTGTTTTCCTCATGGAATTATCGGCTGTTGTGCGCTGCTGGTAATCCTGCTGCAGGCCCAACGACTTTAAATTGAGCCCGTTAAAAATCTGATTGAGCTTAGTAAAAGTATATATATGCGCTGCTCCCAGATTGCAGGGATTTAACCCGCATTCTGCAGTTTCGCAATACCAGGGCACGTTCATCGGCTGGCTGCAGACGCTGCTGCAGTTTACCGCCGGGTCGCTTGCCCTGTTGCATTCTTTGGCGCAGGCTTCCGAATCTACGATCATCCGGCACTGCTTGACTGCACTGCCATAATCAAAGATATCTCCGCTGCAGGAATCGATTATGCGTATATTTTTTGTCGCCTGGGTACAGGTTGTATTCGTCTCTCCTGTGTTGGGGTCAATTTCCGTTCCTTCTTCAGCGCACGCTCCGTCGCTGGTTTCCCAGACATTCCCCCAGCCATACACCTGGTCGTATCTATCCAGGCTGTCCTCCGGGACATTAGGCTCATCCCTGAATCCGGCGGTTTTATAGGTATATTCCTGGCCGTTGATATCCACGACTATACTTGGCAATTCGCTGCTCTCCGTAGCTGTTTCTCCCATTTGGTAGTCGCGGGTAACTGTGCCGCCTGAACCGATAAAAGGAGTAACTGAACCTACGCCGAATGTATCCGAAGGATTCGGAATATGCGTATCCCTAAGGATTACGTTTGAAACTGCGACGCCCGGTTGAGACACCGACTTACTTAGCGCCTTCCTGAACGACTGTTGCATAAGTTTCTGCTGGGCGTTATACCTTATGCCGTAGGTTATCAGGACACCCAGGAGCATTACGATTATCGCTCCAAAAATCGCTATTTCCAATAAAGCCTGTGCCCTGCGCATATTTAGTCCCCCGGGGTTATCTTTTCCGTGCCCAAGCGCCTATCCGACTGGGAATTAATATAAGTGGTCGTAGTAGTTGTATAGCGCTCGTCATCTTCGGCGGTTACGCTGGTAGTAGTAATATCGCTTTGCTGTGCCATGGTGGTGTCCGAAGACATCTTCCCCGGCGCATACTGCTGGACGCTGAACTCATCGGCGCTGGCGCGCAACTTTCCCTGGAGGCCGCGCCTGATATAAACCTGCATTGCCAATAGTGCCGCAACTATGGCAAATATTACAATGGCAAATTCTAAGGTGCTCTGAGCTCTTCTCATCTTATTTCTCTTGCGTTGAAACCGAAGTAGAGCTGCCCGTTATACTACCTGTAGAGCTCATATCGTTGAGCTGAGTGCCGCCTTCTTGTGTCTGCTGCCTGTGTGTAGTCTCGCTCTGCCTCCTGAACTCCGAAAAAACGCTGGTCCCGGTGACCGGGTTAATATCTTCGGCGTCTTTCTGGTCGCCCGCCTCATCAGCCGCAGCCTTGATTACTGACTGTATCCCGCGGCGAAAATAAAGGGACATGGACGCCAGGGCTATGGCCACTATCCCAAGCACTATCGCATACTCTAAGATACTTTGCCCTCTATTATTACGCATTTAATCTGCTTCCTGCGCCGGCTTTGCCTTTTCCCAACCGCTGCGGATAACTGTTTGCCCGGTTGAAGTTTCCGGTGTGCCGATGCTAGCAGCTGACTTCTTATCTTCAAGGATATTCGACTCCCGGTAATACGGGTCATACTGCTTTTTCATTCCGCTAAAATTACTGATGCCCTTTTCCGCGGCGGCATTCTTTATTTCAGAGATCAAATAATCCGGGCCTGCCTTGTATCTGGCCTGCAGTGAACGCTGCATGTAAATCCGCATAGATAAGATTACAGCAGCAAGCACTGCTGCAACTATCGCCATTTCGGTCAGACTCTGGCTTTTTAATCCAACCCTGGGCATTTTAATAATGCTGCTGCGGCGCAGTGCCCCATTCCTCGGACTCGGACTTGGTAATTTTCTCGGCCTGCTCTACTTTGCTGGTAGTAGCGCCCGTCGAGGTATCGCGGGTTTCCGT
>JBAZEK010000070.1 GCA_041653995.1 Dehalococcoidia bacterium | reverse complement strand
CAAAGGTCACACATACCGCTAAACTTCGCGGAGCCGTGTCGTCTGCCAAAAAAGGGCAGCGTATCCTTTCCACCTCCGGGCAGATCGTCACCACGAAAGACGGCGAAGTATTCGGCGATGGCGACACCGTGATTGCCTGGAATGAGGTTGACTGGTCTACGAGGCAGCGGGCGCGCATGGATGCTCATAAGTTGCGTGGGGATTATCCGGCGGAGAAGCACGAGATCAGCAACGTCGACCAAATCCAGTATACCCCGGAGGAGCGCAAAATGTTTAAAGAGTTGGCCGTTGAGCAGGCAAGAAAAGAGCTGGCGGAGTTGAAAAAATGAGCCATTATAATCGGCCATTTTGGTTTAGCGGTACTAAACTTTTGTGTCAAAAGGGGCATTTCACAAGGGAGTTTACGGGGCAATTATGAGCGCATTGAATAATATCAACGAGTTACATTTTCGGAAAGTGGTACAGAATGGCGCTTATCTGTACTACGGGCAATTTCTAAGGGTGAGCTTGTGAACGTAAATAGTGCCGCAATGAGACAATGCCTGAGCGACAACGACCCGTGGTTGTGGGCGCATTACAACGGTATCAGGCTGCAATCGGGGCCGTTCACGCCTATCGGTCACGAGTACCAGGTTGAGCCGATGCAGTCCACGTCCAAAAAAATGGCCGCCATGAAGGGCGCACAGCTCGGCTGGACGCAGTTAGAGATCATCCGCGTATTGCACGGACAGATCCATGGCCTGTATCCCTCGGGTGTGTTGTACCTGTTTCCTACGAGCGACGATGTAAGTGATTTTGCCAAATCACGGTTTAACCCCCTCATTGCCGACAATCCGGGCAGCATCGGGCAGTATATCCAGTCTACCGACTCCACCAATATCAAGCGCATAGGTACGGGGATGCTGTATCTACGTGGGGCGCGATCAACGCAAAAGATCGAGGGCATAAAAAAAGATGCCTCCAAGCTCAGGTCAATCCCGGTCGACAAGGTTGTTTTCGACGAGGTTGATCTGATGGACCCGGATATGGTGCAGATGGCGCTGGAACGGTTTAGCCACAGTGAGGTGCAGGAGGAGTCCTATCTCTCCACGCCTACGATCCCCGATTTTGGCATTGACAAGCTCTACCAGGCCTCAGACCGCCGTATATGGGTGATCGAGTGTCAGTCATGCGGGCGCGAGTGCTGCTTAGAGCTGGATTTCCCGGAGTGCGTCAAGTACCACGGCAAGCACGCCTATCGTGCCTGTGTCAAGTGCGGTGAGGAGATATATCCGTCAGACGGCAGGTGGGTTGCACAATCACCAAACGCAGACTATGAGGGCTACTGGATCAGCCAGCTCAACAGCATCTATGTCGACCCCGGCAAGATCCTCAAGCTGTTCCTCGATCCTCCAAACGGTAATCTCCAGGAGATATATAACTCCAAGCTCGGTATGGCCTATATCGACGCGCAAAACAGGCTGACCAGGCAGGATGTGTACGCCTGCTGTGGCAGTGATGCCATCGCAACATCATCCAAGCGGACATGCTCGATGGGCGTCGATGTCGGCAAGGTACTCCACGTGCTTATTGGCTATCCTGAGGGCGGCAAGTTCCGCCTTCTCTACGCGGGCAGGGTGGGCGAGTTTTCAGACCTGCATGACCTTGCCATCAAGTTCAACGTGCAGTGTGCGGTCCTTGACATGGAGCCTGAGACACGCAAGGCAAGGGAGTTTCAGGCAGCCGAAAAGTACAAGGTTTACCTGTGCGACTACGCGGAAAACCAAAAGGTATCGAAAAGGCAGGACGATCAGACGGGTATTGTCGTAGTCCGCCGTACAGAGATATGCGACAGCACGCACAACCTGTTTTCCAAACAGATTGTCATATTGCCGCGGCGCTGTCCTGAGATTGAGGAGTATGCCCTTGAAGTCAGCAACATCGCCAAGGTGCTCGAAGAGGATCAGGTTTCAGGCAGCAAGAAATATACCTATCGTAAGCTGGGACCGGACCACTACCGGCACGCAACTAACTATTTCTGGCTGGCCTGTCAGGACCCGAAGGTCGTGGCCGACAACAGACCGGACAAGGTGCGCGGCAGAAAGACCAACCAGGCCGCTGAATGGAGTCCCTTTGATAATTAGACAAATCACGCATGACGATATACCGAGGCTCATTGAGATAGGTCTCATGTGCCATCAGGAGAGCGAGTACAACGTCATGTCGTACAGCGCAAACAAATGTATTGCCCTGTGTGAGCGCATCATTGCAGAGCCTCAGATGCTCGGCATGGTGACGGTCAAGGATGGTGTGATAACGGGCGTACTTGTAGCCGCAGCGATCCCCGCGTATTTCAGCGACGAGATCACGGCGAGCGATCTGCTGGTGTATGTCCTGCCTGAGCACAGGGGATCACGGGCGTTTTACCTGCTCTGCCTGTCCTATGTCGGATGGGCGCGGACAAAAGGATCACGGTTGATATTTCTACGCAATACCACAGGCATCGAAGCCGACAAGGTGGGGCGCCTGTATGAGCGTATGGGGTTCAGTAAGGTAGGCGGTATCTACCGCATGGAGGCATAGCATGTGTGATGTAGCATCAATATTCAGTTCACCTAAGACACCGGATATTATCACGCCGCCGCCGACACCAAAGAGTTCGGATACAGACGTAGAGGCGGCAGCGCAAAAGGAAAGAGAGTTGTCACGCAAGAGAAAGAACCGGAAGGCGA
>JBAZEK010000069.1 GCA_041653995.1 Dehalococcoidia bacterium | reverse complement strand
CCGCTTTATCGAGCAGACCGCGGGCCTTGAGTTCGGTCGAGACCGCGACGGCATCGGGTGGGATGCCCTTGGCGTGTAGCTCACCCATGATCTCGAAGATGATGCCGTTGCCCTCAAGGTAGAAGTCCGACTGGTCGAGGATGCTGGCCGCGATGGGGTATGCGGCCTTGGGTTCCAGCATGATGCCCCCCAGCACCGCCAGCTCCAGGTCTGTGTTCTGTGGTGGCACACGGTCCAGGGCGGGAGACGGGCGGGTGATGTGGTCGGGTTCAGAGAGCTGGCTCAATTCCTGCCTCCCTCTGCTGGCGTTCGTAGTCCTCTGGTGTCATCGACTCGTAGTACCGCGGGGTGGAGTCAGGCTCCTCTTGCGGTGCGTTGTGCGCAGACTTGCGGAAGTAGCGGCCGTTCTCCGCGATACTACCCGGCGCCTTGCGGCAGGAGTCGAACCCGTAGGCTATCTGGTAATCCGTGAAGTGGTATCCTCTGGTCTCGGCCAGCATCTCGTTCAGCACAGCCAGGATGTGGCTGGTGGCACAGCGTTTGCGTACCCTGGCGTCGTGCATCGCGTCCTTGAGCCTGCTCCATGCCGCCAAAGACAGCGGCTGCAGGGTTGATTCGAGGTCGGCCAACTGCTCGTCAACCCCGTGGCTCGACGGCGCCGAAGGCGGCGGCGAAGACGGCGCGCCCAGCGGAGCGCGACGGTTTGTTTTAGGTTCAGGTTCAGGTTCAGGTTCAGAGTATACCGTTTGGATTCTATCTAGATTCGATCCAGATGCAATCTGGATGCCCCGCTGGGTTATCTGGATGCCATACAGATCGAAGAAGTCCGCTTTGATCTCCGGATAGTTCAGCAGGAAGGCCACAACGCCCTGCCGGTGCTTTTCTGTCTTGATGGTATTCAGATACCGCTTGAACTTCTTGACGAGCCAGAGGCACTCACCGTTTCTGAACTCTATTACAATCTTGCGCTGGGTGAGTTCCTGCCACGCCGACTCGATGGTATCACGTTCCAGGATGCCATCCCACCATTCAATCACGGGACCGTAGGGGGACGGGTCATAAATGCCGTACTGGTTGGGGCACAGGGCGATGGCGTGCGCCAACAAGACGCGGGCAGGCTTGGAGAGTTTCCACTCCCCGTACAGACGTGCATCTACACCGCTCCATGTAAAATCAGCCATCGTAATGTGGGTCCTCGCTGAAGTAGAAGTCTATCGGAGGGTAGCAGCGCTCGCCATCCGCCTCACAGTTTGGACAGGAGGCCGGGTTGTTGCGCTCCGCGAAGCTGCGCTCCATGGTGAACTCAGCTCCGCAACAGGGGCAGATGTAGCAGTACGTCACGCTATCCTCCTTAGCAGGCGGCGCGCGAGCTTCCAGTTTGGCGTTACGTAACCCACGCCGCCATGATGCCAGTAGTGCCGTTCATTCTCTGGATGCACGTGCCAGATGTATCCTTCGCGATCTTCCATCTCCGCCGTATTGGGCATTGCCGCCAGCTCTGCGGTGGTGTAGCGGCGGTACATGTCGATAGCGGAGCCGTCTAGCGGTGTCATTCCTGCCCCTCCGGCGGGTCTGGCGTTGGCTGTGACTCGAACTTGCGCAGAATGGCGATTGCTACATCGCCAGCTCCGCCTTCGGTGATCTCGTCACGCCAGTTATCCATGAGGTACTCTGCCAGTTTGTCGATCTGGCTGGGTTCGTCCGGGGCAGGCTTGGGGCGCTTTACCTCGCGCTTGTTGACGCCTTTGCGCCTGTAGCGGACTGGAAACTCCTGGCCGTCTGCCGCGCGAACCATCAGCCAGTGGGTACATGCCGGCGGGTGCGATATAACAAGGCACTCCTGCCCGCGATATGCCGCACGGTCTACTATGTCACGAAGCGTTACTTTTCTGCCGACGGGGAAGTCGGCTTGAGTCAGGTTTGGTTTCATCTCATCTCCTGGCTGAGCGGCAAGGTTACGAGGCATCGGTACGTCCCTGCATGGTGACACGTCCACTCAGCGCATTGCCCACGTTGCGCAGCATGTTGTCGCTGGCGTCACGCTCAGCAGTGCGACGACGTAGCGCTGCTTCCAGTTCGGCGATGAGCGCGCGGGCCTGCAATAGCAGATCGGCGAGATGTTCCGACGTGTCGCAGCCATATGGCGTTTCGCCGACCCGCTCCGTGGCCGCTAGATCGCGCGCCTCTTGCGCGGCCAGCGCTCCGCGCAGTTCGTCCAGTTCCGACAGCTTGGGGCACACCGCGCAGCCTTTGTAGAATGCGGCGAGATCATGGCAGGCGTCGTCCAGTTCGTCCAGCAAGGCGGGAATGACAGGTATCAGATACTCTGCATGATATGGTAGCCCCCAGTGATCGCCTTCCTCGTTACCATACCAGTAGACGTAATGACATCCTTCTGGCAGGCTGCCGTCGCCTCGAACGATGATTCCATAAACACCATCGTCCTTGTGCTGAACGATACTGCCTATATGCATGGGGTCAAGGGCTGTGATCCGGTTCAGCTCTGCGGTGTCAACTGGCATCGCTATCCTCCTCGTCCTGTGGACTCCTCACTTCGACGTTCTCGTCGGGGCCGCTCTTGCGCAGCGCAATTACCCAGCCCCCCCTCACGGTACGCAGCCCGTCTTCCTCCGGGTCCTGTGCCTTCAGGTAGTCCAGGATGTCGTGGTAGTCATCGCGCTTGGCCAACCGGCTCATGTACCAGTCGGCCCTGATGTCGTCCAGCAG
>JBAZEK010000068.1 GCA_041653995.1 Dehalococcoidia bacterium | reverse complement strand
GCCTTCAACAGCTCCGCCGCCTCCTCAACGGTCTGGACCGCGAACTTGTAGTCATATATCTCGTTCTCGGTGCGCCAGATATGCCATGCCCTGAGCTGGCCGGTCGTTATGCCGACCACCTCGTCGTTGGAGTGCACCTTGATTATCTTCACGTTCTCAATCATTGGAATCAACTTCAGCGTCAGGCTCACGGAGGCGGTGTGACAGGTGGATATTCAAACCCCTGGCACCGGCTTGTGGACCAGTGCGAGCCCCGTGGACCAGTACCAGCCGCCCTTTCCGGCCTAACGTCAATTAAGTATGGAATCGTGGAAATAAAAAGAAGAGGTTTACTTGACCAGTATCTGCCAGGAGCCCAATACGCCCTCGAAGCTGCCTTCCAACCCCTTGTTGAGGGCGTGGCCGGAGCCCACGGACCTGAGGTCCTTGACCCTGACCTTGACCAGCTTATGGCCGTTCTTCTCCGTCAACGATACCGATTCCAATACACCTTTGGACAGTCCCGGAACGCCTCCACCCCCGAGGTACACGGTCTTGCCCACATACTTTCTCAACGCCCTCGACCAGCGGTGGTGGGTGGAGTCGCGCCTCATCATCGCTCTGTCGGTCCATCCGTTGATGTCACCGGGATGGCCGCATCCAGCTATTACCTTCACATTTATCGCCTCCTGATTATGCCCTCTTTTCCATGGTCATCGTTTACCTTCTTGCTCCGTTTCCTCCACTCGTAGATTCTGCGCACTGGGGGCATATGGCATTCCTCGTCCCGCTTGCGCAGTTGGGGGACGGTCATCTCTGCCCCGCACTTGGGGCAGGCCTTCTTACCTCCAGGGGAGGGAGTGTGGTACTCCTTACACTGGTCGCAGTACATCCTCACACGCTCATCGTAGGCCACATCAGGCCGATGAGTTCCTGGGTCTCGGAGTCCATGGCCATGATGGCCTTGCACTCCTCGATAATCCGGTCCCTTCGGTCCGTCGCCTCCATGTGGTTGAAGACGTAGACGTCCCAATACATCATGGTGATTAGGTCGTCGTGATAGCAGGCCATTGCTCGCTCGCAATAGCACTTCTCCTTCCCTTCCAGGAAGTCGTCCACCAGACGACTGGCGTGGCTTGGCGTATGGTAGCCGATGGAGCCTTCGACCATCGCGGCGATGACGTACATTCTCCCCTTCTCATCTATTGCCTGGCGGATGACCGCCTTCATTTCATCTCTGGAAATCTCGCTCATGATTATCAAATAAAGTATCTCATCGAAGAAAAGAAAAAAGGGGTTACTCATTCTCGCAATCCAGCTCCGCAGCCCTCGCGCACTCCTGCGCCTCCTTCTCGTCCTGCTCCCTGAGCTTGTCCTTGTACTGCTCCTCGGAATCGTCCCACCATTGACAGCCACAGGATGCGCAGGTGCACAGCGCCTGGCCATGCACCATCTCCGAGCTGTAATCGAAGCTCCCACAATCTGGGCATGATGTCATTATTCATCCTCCGGCTCCGGCTTAAATCCGCATTCCGGGCACTCCTTGGGCATGAAGACCACGCCCTCGGACCAACCACAGACTGGGCAGGTGATAACATCGACCTCCTGCGGTCCCACGTACTTGCTACCTGGAGCACTGTATGATTTGATTTTCCAGTTCTCGGTCATAATTCACCTAATAAACTATGCGAACGAAATAATAAAAAAGAAAAGGTTTACTTCTTTTTCTTCTGCTCCTCTATCAGGATGACCTCTTTGCCAGCCTCCACGTACCTGGGGAAGTCGTCCACAATCAGCAGCTTGTTCGCCACCGATGATATGTGGTTGAACCCCGAGTAGGTGCGGTCCTGGTGCGAGCCGAACGATGTCAGGGAGTTGTGGATGTCCCACGCGGTCGGGGGAGAGTCCACGCTGAAGGACACGTCCGGTACGAGACCAGGCAGCTCTGAGCCCACGTCATCGGCCATGCGTATGGATAGCCCGGCACCGACCAGCAGAGGTCTAAGCTCCGCGAAGGGAATGCGCGTCTCGGCAGCGGATGCGACCGCCTTCTCATACGAAGGTATGCCCTTCATGATGTTCTCGATGGCACCGGCGAACCTCTTGACACCCTCGGTGTGGTTCTTGAAGTGGACCTCGCGGAACGCTCCCAGGAACTCTGTGGATGTCATGCCGTTGGTGCATCTCAGTCGCATGGCCATGCCTTTCAGGCCATACCCCATCATTCCATCCTGGCCGTTGAACCACTCGAAGCCGAAGGCCACGACGTCACCGACGCGGACCTCGCGCATCATGCTCTCCTCTTTGAAGAAGGAGGACGCGACCATGCGTCCTGGCATGGGCTCCCTGAACCCGCCGTAGGGGGTCAGGCCATGCTCCTCCACGGCGTCCAGCATGGGTACCGCGACCTCATAGTGTTGCAGCAGCCCGTATGCGCTGGATACGATGCCATAGGGGGCAAGGGTATCCTTGTTCCTCGTCAGCCGGTAGTCGACCAGGTCTATACCTTCCGGGCTCTTGGGAATCACCATCTCCGCGACCGGCAGGGTCTTGATGCAATCCATCATGCCCTGGGTGTTGCTGAACTGGGGATTCTTCACGAGCCTGGACCAAACATCTTTGATTTGTCTAGCCATGATTATCAATAATACTATGGCATCGAAGCAAAGAAAAAAGGATGAAAGGGTTTACTGGAACATCTCGTTCTTCCAGACCCAGCCATCGTATTCCCGGACGTCGCCGGGCTTGAGGCCACAGAAGCACT
>JBAZEK010000067.1 GCA_041653995.1 Dehalococcoidia bacterium | reverse complement strand
GTAGCGTGGCAGCTGGGCATTGGCAATGCGTCGGCTGCAGAAGGACTTACGCCCTGTGCGAAGGTCACCACGGCAAGAAGTGCTTTGGGTGCGGCGCTACGCTCGAGCTCGTTGCCTACGACAAGCCACGGCAGAACGTCCAGCTTCCGTTACCGATCAAGGCGTCAGGGGACAAATGAGCGAACCGAAGTTTTCCGATCTGGCTGTGCTAATGCGACTCGAAGTTGCTCGTCTCGTGAAGGGCAGCCCCATCTGGTTCTTGCTCGATTGGGTCAAAGACGAGCGTGAGCTCACCAAGGAAATGATGCGCATCCTGGAGCGCTTCAACCGGCTCACCCTGTCACTCACCCGGCAGCAGTCAGGTCGGAAGGCTCGGAACGAACCCTATGCTGACGTCATTGGCGTTCGCGCGAAGATGGGCCCGCGTATCATCGGGGTTTGGCCCAAAGGGCCACATGAGCGACAGTTACTGAACGCTCGGACAGCAACAGCAGCCGAGCACATTATCGAATCACAATTCACAACTTGGCTCGCCGGCAGACGGCAAGTTGCCGACTCGCCACCTAAGCCCAGTGAACCGAACGCCAGCGACGAGGATTGAGATCCAACGAGATCCGTACTGGTAAGCATAGCTCCGCCAAAGCTCACGCTGAGCAAGTCATGGGAAGGGGGGTCGACGCTGGTCGGCCCCCGCCTGCTCGCGATAGCTCGGCGGAGAGAAGCGCAAGTAATGCGCCCCAGTCGCCCGTAGCCGTCGCCAACGTTACAGCTGGCAGAAGCGTCGACAAGAAGTATCTGTCTCGTCGCCAGGCTTCGTCCCAAACTCGGCCCGGAATTTCGAGCTGGTATACTTCGCGAATGTCTTCGGCTTTGACTCCGTCCGGGTGGTCGAGATCTTCCCGCACCAAATCACGGATGCCAAAGAAGTCGGCGGTACCGTGCGACCAGGTCAGCTGCTTGCGACCAAACAACGCATCCTGACCTTCCTGCCAGACCGGAATCATGCGCTTGTCGCCGTCAGCTGCCTTCTCGGCAATTTGCCACCAAGTCAGGTTTCCGTGCTTGCCGCCCTTCGTCTCGTAGCTCGTCAACTCGAGGAACATCTTCGCGACGTACCGGCCGTCCCTCGACTGATAGATCTCACGGAAGGTGACTCCCCGTTCTTCGGAGGGCTTGAACTCTTCGTTGAAACGCTCTGACTCCAAGCATTTCCTGCGAATGGACTCCGTCCATCGCGTCCGAAGCTCATCCTGCATGGCTGGGTCCAACTCGCCCTCGGTCAGCAGGACAACATGTAAGTGGGGATGCCAGCCGTTCTCATTCCCATACGTCGGTTCGAGGGCCCGAACGAAGTGAGCTATGCCCATCTGCGCCCGGAGCTCAGCGCCAGCGCGACCTGCAAACATGTCAGACCAGGCCTCAGCGAGCAGCTTACTGGTGCGCTTGAGCGAATGCGAAAGGGCGTGCTTGATGGTGAGAGTCATCATGTACGCCCGCGCATTCGGGGGACCCTTGCGTTCTGGCCCGTAGCCAATCCAACGCTCGATAGCATAGTCAACCAGACCGGCACGTTCGCTCTGGATCTGGATGGCGCAGACAGGGCAGCCCCAAACGTTGTTACAGGTCTGGACTCCCGCCACCCAAGCCCGCTCGCCATCGCTCATCACTTGGACGGTCTTGTGCAGTCGGAAGCGGCGGCAACGGGCCGTGCGGTTGCGCGAGATGGGCCGCAACTTGTCCAACATCCGATAGGCCTTTTTGATGTCGAGTCCGTCACCTTCGATGAGCAGCTCGTCACCGCAGATCCCGGGACTGATCGGCATTGGATGGCCGTGCGCACAGCAAGGCCGAGACTCCGGCTGGGCACAGGCCGGGTTATCCTGCTTCGGGCTGGGTGGTTCGGGCTTGGGTAGCTCTACACCGCGTTCCTCGCAGAGCCAATGCCAGACAGTGACTTCTGTTTCGCGCTTGAGAAACCGAAGCCGTTCCTTGAGCTCTCGCTCCCGCGCCCAGTCCTTCGATCGGTTGCGCCGTTGGCAACGATTCAAAGAGAAGAAGAGCGGTGCGGCTTCCTGCATGGTCTACCGAAGTGCTCGCACTTGAACCTGAAGATCAGCGATGTATTCGCCTTCCTTCGCTATCTTGCGGGTGAGCTCAGTTCTTTCGATAGTCTGCCGCTGCGGTGTGAGCTCCAATCTGCGAAGCAAGTCCTTGCGCCGTTGAGATGCCTTCTGAATGCGCTCAAGCAGATCAGCCCGTTCTTCGTCCTGCTTGGTTCCAGGCTGGCTTGGCAGATGGACAGCGTCCTGCTGATAGGTCTTCAGAAGGATGAAGGTCGGCGTATCGCTATGCTCGAGGCCGTCGAGCAGGGTCTGTTCCACTTGAATGCGCCGACGCATCTCGCCCTTGAATTCGTCGAAGCGCTCGAGAGCCAGCTCACGTTGCCAATAGGCCTTCCGTTCGCGCGCTCGCCCGATCATCTGGGCCCGGCGCAAAGCATCCCGTTCGGCATTCGCTGCCCTCTGATCCCGTCCCTCGGTGTCTTCTTCTGATTCCCAATCCGGATTCATGTTCGGTTTTCCTTTCGAAGGCGCGGCCCGGGCCGCGCCGGAGACTTTTTGACTCGCTGTTCAGTGCTGCAAAATTCCGCGGTTTCAGACCGCGGAAGGATTACTTGCCTCTTTTCCAAGCGGGCTTCGCCCGCCCCTGGCCGGCTGCGCCGGCAGGGGCCCCACCCCTACGATTCGACTGGACT
>JBAZEK010000066.1 GCA_041653995.1 Dehalococcoidia bacterium | reverse complement strand
ATCACCTGTCCAGGTACTTACGGCAAAGGTAAGGGTGATTACGCCGTTAGCTGCGGCGCCGATACCTGCTAACATACCCTGAGGCGGATGAAGTAGGGCAGTGGTTAACGGCAATGCGCCGGCCGCGCCAGCGATAACACCGGCAACGTTTAACGGGGTCGCCCATACAGTACCGACAGCGCCGTTAACGGCAACTGCGGCTGCCTCACCTGCGACGCCATTGATGAGGGAAGCTACTGTCGTAGCACCGCCGGCCGCTGCCGTTGCTCTACCTCCGAGAAGATAGATCAGGACAGGTCCGGTAATGGTGAAGACGTTGTATGCACCGACGACACTGGTGTAAACAGCGGGCGGAGCATACGCCAGGGATTCTTTGTCCCTGAAGATCGCCTTAATTTCTGATGCAAGACTCATTTTTTCCTCCTTCCTTCCTTAATGAGTCCGGGGAGAGCGTTAAAATTCCGCTCTCCCCAGGTTCTATTTTATTGTGAAGATTACCAACATATTATGAGATGTTGGCGCCGAGACGCTCGATGATGAAGCAACCGAAAGCAAAAAGCTCGGTCAGGGCTGCGATGGCACCGTCGTAGTAATTCTCGATGTACACTACATCCTGCGGATCGTAAACGACCGGCTCGGAGAAGTAGACATCGGGTTCAAGTTTGGCGCCTGTCTCAAGCTGCTGGAAGAACGTCCCCTTGGTGGTTGCGCCAGTGCCGCCGATGCGGAAGCGGACGCCGGTGATGACGGGGTTGGCGGAGTAATCAGCAAACTTGTAGAATACAGCTACCTTGCCATTTGCTAAGGTGGGTGCATTCGCGGGTAGAGCACCGGCATCAAATGCTGATCCCCAGCCAGCCGCGGCAATAACGGGATTGCGGTATTCTTCGATGGTCCAGCCGACAGCGCCATTACCAAAATCGGTGAATGGCAGTGCATGACGTACGACCAGCCCGGTTTCCACACGCCCGATACCGAGAGCTAAGGCTCGGGAAATACCGGCGTTTATTGCATCGCCCTTGTATTTCTTGATGTCGGTTAACGTTAATTCATTGGTAGGAACAACGTAACTCATTTCGTGTATAACTCCTACTATAAGTTATTTATCTCCTATCGACCGGGCCAGATATCCTCTGTCTAATTCTGGCAGGAGTTTATGGATACTTTTTTAAACCAGCCTGATGTTCTGATAAGGAGTTTCAGGCGCCGGTCCGGGATACCGTGAAACACGGTTCATGGTGATAGACCGGTTTATCGACTGGATGCTGGCGGGAGTCGCCGGTGTGCCCAGTTTGTTATACAGGTTGATGAGAACGCCAGGCGCGGCTGCCATACCCAGATTTTTCAGAGCGGTGCTATATTGCCCGCCCCATCCCATGGCCGCAGACATATACCCTCCAACCGTCATGAGGATATTCAGACCCTGCTGCAGGTTCTGCCCCAAGATCTTGATGGAGGTGTTCTTCTGTGCCATGATGTTGACTGCGGTGACTGCCACTGGGGGCAGTACGTCGTCGATCATATTGATTTCGACTTTCATTATTGCAAGTCTCCTTAGTTTGGTTAACCTACTCCTGTCGACCACCAGACTTTTTCTGTCTGCACCTGGCAGGAGTCTTTATCTTTTAGAAGCTGGGCACTCCCTACAAATAAGGGAAGCTGGGCGCAATCCCTCTGTAGAAAAGTGCCCAGCTTCCCTTAAAAGATTCTATTTAATTAGTTACTAAATTCTATGCCTTTTCTTCCTTCTTGCCAACTATTAATTGTTTTGCTGCGCTGGCTTTTCTTTGTACTACCTGGTACCCGCGTTCTCCACTCTCAGTCTTTCTGGTTAATCCGAAGAGAACTAAGGCACCGCCGGCAATTAAGACAACCGGTAGCCAGTTTGTCCCCATGGGGACATTTTCCTCTGCCACTTCATCCAGGTAATCACGTACCTCAGTTTCACTCATGGCTTCCAGCTGTTCATTCGGAGTAACCGGCAGGTTGTAGTATTCCTGCATTTCCTGGATGGCGTCGATCATGGTCGGTTTACTCCAGCCCTGTTTGGCTGCCTCGAGGTCCGGCTTGGGATTGAATATTCTGACGACTTCCTTGATAAGTAAGGTCAGAGCTACAGTTATGCCGATGGCTGCCAGGGCGAGTATTACGATCTGAATAACCGGTACCCAGGCGAATGATATTCGCCCTGCTATTGTCTCCGGAGGAACGTATTCAATCTCTACCCGGATATCGGTCCATAGCAACGGGTTTATATCCGCATAGGCTTTAACGGAAAGGATGTGGCCGCCCTGAGCAATAATCTGATCACGAAGTGCGGCGGCGAACTCTTCACCTTTCAAAACAGATCCGTCAAAGGGGCTAATGCGATACTCTGCGATCAGTCCCTGGGCTTCTCCTTTGTAAAGCCATGCGAAAGGATAGTCCTGTTCATAAACCAGCGAATAAGTTGGTTTTAAACCGGTGATATCGATGCAATCCTCAACGGTGTCGGCAATGCTGGGATGCTCATTGATCTTCGCATACAGATCATAATCAGTTCCGGCTTCGATAGCGGAGCTGACGGTGATATCGACATAGCCATTCACAACAGCATACGATGTCGGGGAATTGGGTACATCGATGACCCGCTCATTCATTAGTACCTCGTCGAATCCCGCCCAACCTTTAGTACCGATAGCGCCATGAATTTTAACAGTGCCGCTGGGACCCTGGTATTCAAAGCGAATACTGATTCTTACAGTATCTCCGTATTGCAACACCAATTTATTCGGTGGGGCTACCGACACAGGTGCAGCTATGGATTTACGTTGGAGGTTAT
>JBAZEK010000065.1:1248-2878 GCA_041653995.1 Dehalococcoidia bacterium | reverse complement strand
CAGCTTTGCCGATGTAACGGGGTTATTATTTCCTGTTCTAGCCAACAAGGACTATGTGTTTGATGTGTGGCTATTGTTCCAATCATCCGTTACCACCACCGGCATTAAATTAGCGGTCAATGGTCCCGCCGGATTTGTGGCGCTGGGATTGCAAACGCACATCCCGACTACGCTAACTGCAATAACGCATGGTTGCGCTGTTGCATATAATAGTGGCACGGCATCGGCGGGGGTGCCGGTTATTAATACCAGCTATCTTGCCAACATAACAGGCATCTTCCGTAACGGCGCAACGGCTGGTAATCTGGTTATCCGCTTTGCTGCTGAAACAACGGGCACGGTTAAGATAATGACCGGCTCAATCCTACGATATAGACAGGTGAACTGATGAACGCCTTTTATCCCCTTGACGCAACGCGCATGATTAAACCCTGGTGCTGGTTGGTCTATAATGCCCTGCTACCGGAGGGCTGGGATCGCAACGAATACGGGGCAGTAGTAGAACCGGGGGGCAATGTCAAGGCATATTACTCCCGCAGCCGTAGCCGGGGCGTGGATTTTGACGAAATCGCCGAGCGCCATATTATCCCGCCGCCGGGCAATAAGGGTGAGAATGGCTGCTGGCATGGCGCGCTGGATATTCGTTACAAGGATAATACCGAGCGCCACGAGGTTGTGAGCTGCCTTGATGGTGAGATAACCTATGTCGGCGAACCAGCGCCACCGGGGGGCTGCGTTGTAATTCGCAGCATGATTGGCGAGTTGCCGGTGTGGATACTTTATCAGCATATTGACCCCGCCCAGCGCTTCGGCGAATCAGTAACAGCGGGGGAGCGCATAGGCTGGACTGACGGGGCGGCGATGCACCTGCATTCCGAGGTCTATTCCACCGGCGTTCTGTGGTCGCGCAAGTGGTTTAAGCGCCCGGATGCGCTGGCATATTACTTCAAATATAGCCCCGCCAGCGAACCACGCGCCCAGTGGCTAAATGGCACAGTGCTGATTAAGGCGGGGATAAAGCGTCCCCGCGAAATGTATTGTTACAATCTGCTGGCATTGCTTGACGATCTGAATAGGAATTGTGATATAATTTAATTAGTGTGCTTGTGTTTCATGCTACTTTCCTTTTGGGCGCTCCCCCGTAATCCTGCGGGGGAGTTTTCTATCGTAGGATGCCCTGTGTCATTTCAGGCTATATCCCTACGGCTAACGGGACGGCGCTTGTCTGGCGGGCTGTGGTAAAGCGTGGCGACCTGTGGCGGGGGTATCAGGGAAAAAATCAGAACATCGGTTCCTGGGTTGCCGCCACCCTGCGGCGCGCCATTTCGCAGTATTGCTCGGAAAGCTCTATGCCGATGTAGTGGCGTTTTAGCCGCTTTGCCACGGTTGCCACAGTTCCCGCCCCGCTAAAGGGGTCAAGGGCTATGCCGTAATCGGTTGCGCCATTGCAATCACAGGTGGGGAAGTGATACAGCAGTTCACCGACTCGGCGGTCCAATGTCGGCATGACCTCAAGGCAATCACCTAATATGATTTCGTCAAGGGGTAGCTTATCCACTACCCCGGCCTCCCAAGCAGCAGCACCACATCGCCTTCGGGGGTGATGCGGAGGTCAGATAAGTTTGGCACT
>JBAZEK010000065.1:0-1148 GCA_041653995.1 Dehalococcoidia bacterium | reverse complement strand
GCATGACCTCAAGGCAATCACCTAATATGATTTCGTCAAGGGGTAGCTTATCCACTACCCCGGCCTCCCAAGCAGCAGCACCACATCGCCTTCGGGGGTGATGCGGAGGTCAGATAAGTTTGGCACTGCGAATTTCTTGCCACCAATTTCCATGATAGCGGCAGGACTTTTCCAAAACCGCCACTTCTCCTCCTCCGTCAATTCCCGCAATTCACTTGCCATCTCTCTTACCTCCGTTAGTGTTTGCCCAAATGGTGCAGCAGGGCGGGGGGATAGGCGCGGTCAGATTCACCATAGCCAGCCTTGCCCCAAAAGGGAACTGCCGCCGCGTCTGCGTCCCATAACAAAGCCCTTAACACGGCTTCCTCTATGGTTCGCTTGCTTTTACCCGTTTCCTCTCCCGCCACTACCCAATGCAATTTCTCTATATTGCGGGGTCTCTTGATTTCCTCCAGCAATGGTTCGCACATAACCCACGGGTGCGCGGGGTTCGCTGCCAGCAGTTGCGGCACTCGCTCATCCCAGCGCGCCTGATTCTCGGCGGTTACGCCTAGCCATATGTTAGGTGAATCAAGCAATGCCGAATAGTCTTTTAGCCGCCAAGCTCTTTTCGTTAGAATGAGATAGATATTATCTCCCGCCAATGTCATGGCGATAAAAGCATCCATTATCTGTTCATCCATTACGCACTCGTGAAACAAATCATTCCAAATGCTGATGATGCGCGGCTTGCCTTTGCCGAATCGTGCCAACTGCTTTTCATCAAAGCGGGGTTCAAAGCCCTTGCCGGTGCGCTTGCTCATAGATTCACTCCAACAATGGTCGCACCCTTCGCTAACCTTCGTGCATCCCGGCACTAGCATAATGCCTTCATCCCAATACTTTCCCTCGTTCATCGCTTCTCCTCTGCTATGCGGGCTGGGCAATTGGCGGGTGATATTGCTGTAAAATCACCATCAACCCAATCAAAATGATAGTGACATTCTGGATACCAAACATTGTCCTTATCTCTATTGGGATGTTTAGGATGATGGCATACCGAATCTTCTCCCTCACATCCCTCTCTTCCAAATGCGGGGCATTTATGGGCATTATCAAACTCCACCCGTTCCCCGTCAATCTCAATGTAGCGTTTCATATCTCCTCCT
>JBAZEK010000064.1 GCA_041653995.1 Dehalococcoidia bacterium | reverse complement strand
TGAAAGGTTGTATATAAAAGGCTCTATTAGCCAGTGCTGAACACGTTAACGCCAGTTAAGTTTTTGAGGAAATGTTTATATATTTCGCTCAGCCTATCGGAAAAATGCCGCAGGTGCCTACCGGGCGCCGCGGCAGGACGTAGAGAACATGGCTAAGAAACCGATAACTGGCAGCCGCCAGTTCAAGACCGAGGACCTGAACACCAAGGGTGTCTCAGCGGGCAAACTGACCGAAGAGGGCATGGTAATCATCCCTCAGACCATAGAGGACGCTGAAGGAAGGAACGGGGTCTTCCATATCCTTCATGGGAAGGATGAGCAGGGGAAGGACGTGGACCTGCTCTTTTCCAGCAACAAGCTGTACACCATCATCAGCGAGAACTGGAAGGACCTCGTGGACCAACACGTGAACATCGCCGGGGCCGGGGATGGCTTCAACCGTGAGTACACGGTGACCCTGCTCTGAGGTGGGCCGATGCTGCCCATCGACCCCAAAACCCTTTCCCGTTCCATTTCCCTTCAAGACCCCCTGCACTGGTGGGACATGGACCGCATGGGCCTGTTATGCTTTCTGAACGACTACCGCATATACGTGGATGAGAACAACGCCCGTTCACGCGACTTCGGGTGGCTGCCCCTGGGCATGAATGACTACTTCGTGCTGTGGCGGGAGCGAATCATAAGTGAGGGTGAGCGCGATGGACCGTGATTCCTTCAGGGAAAAGCTCACCAGGGCCTTCACCATGCACGTGTACGTCCTGCTCCTGGTAGTGGTCTTCGTGGGCCTGGGCATGGTGACCGGGCTCATCTACTGGCCCCTGGGCGTGGTCTTCGGGTTCCTGTCCGGGCTATGTGCTGGCCTGGGCATCAGGTTCGAGAAATGACCTTCACCGATGAGGACTTCGTGGACGCTTTTCTGATGCGCCCTATCTACTGGACCGGGGCCGCATCCCCCTTTCTTTTCATAATATGGTTGAAGCTGGGCTGGGCCTCTTTCCCCTATCTGAGCAATTTCTTCCTGGCCATGCTGCTGGGCAATATCTTCAGCCAGTTCATCGAGCATGGCATCCAGGGCTGGAAGGAAAAGAAGGAAAAGGAAAAGGTTTAAGGGCGCGATGGGACCCGCTGGCCTTTACTTCCAGCGGGGGATAAAGTACATCGCAATCCCGATGATTGCCAGGATAGGCAACAGGATGGTCAGTACAGTAACCACGGTATCATCGACGCCAGTGACATTCGCGCCAGCCAGGGTGGTCAGGGCGACAGGCACCAGGACCGCCACCAAGAGCAGGGCTACCGCGATGCCAATGACCTTGGACATCAGGTTATCCATGGAACATGAATTAACTATTGTTAATATAAATATTGCGCTAGTGCCCGAGCATTTTTACAAATACGAAGGATTAATAAACGTGGGCGAAATATACTTCAGCCATGAAGTTCACGCGCTCATTCTGCCTGGGCCTGTTGGGCCTGTTCCTGATATTGAGCCTGGTCCCTATGCCCGGCCATGCCGCACTGGCCCCTTCGGAGGATAAGCTGGACTACGTTTCCCTGAGCTTCCTGTCGGCTGAAGGTCTCACATATAACTACACCTTCACCGGGCAGCACTCGCAATTGGAAATCTCAGAGGGCTGGCGGCTTCGCTCGGTGATTCTCAGCTATACGGTGAATGATACTGAAGAGCATCGCGGTTACATTTCAGTGCTGAAGGGTGACACCATCCTTCATGAGCAGCTCACGGCAATCTATGAGGGGAATGGCACCCTGGTCACCAAGACCTATTTCTACGGGTATTATCCCGATGACCCGCTGGACGCGGCGCTCTTCGTGGCCGATGGGGAAAGCGCCTATGCGGTCTTCGTGGCCGTGGTCCACGCTGAGGATGCCACCGACCACTTTGACCCGGACGGCAGCGGGCTCTATTCCAGCGTGTACATGGGTGACATGGAAACGCTGGGGGAGAGCAGCACTGATACCTGGCTCATGGGAATCATTTGGTGCCTCATAGCCTTCCTGCCGCCCATCCTGCTGAACTTCGTCATACCCCGGTATGGCGTGGCCCTGGGGCTGTTCCTGTCGGTA
The DNA here is from genome assembly GCA_041653995.1 of Dehalococcoidia bacterium. Classification (NCBI taxonomy): domain Bacteria; kingdom Bacillati; phylum Chloroflexota; class Dehalococcoidia; species Dehalococcoidia bacterium. The sequence continues at coordinate 807 of JBAZEK010000064.1, read as the reverse complement.
CTGGTCCTGGTGTTCGCTGACGGGGCCAATCTATGGCTGGGGTTCATCGGCATCCTGACCATTGGCATAATCCTTTACCAGTCCAGAGAGGTGGAATGATGGTCAAGAGGTTCGCTGTCATGTTCCTGGTGTTCATGCTCATCATGGGAGCATTTATGTTCATGCCAGAGGTGTCCGGTGAAGAGAGCGATGCTATAAATCCCTACGTGGTGAAGGGGGCCAGCGGTTACATATCCGCTGCCGTGGTCATGTTCAGCGGCAACACCGTCCTGACCTATGACCGCATAGCCATAATGGGTTTCGACCTGGAAGCTGAAATAGGTAGTGGCATGGACCTGTCCATGGTCAATCTCACCTTTGGGTTCGATTCGGGTCCAGCGGCCACGAGTCCGGTGGACGTGTACGCCATAGACCCCTTCACTGGAACTGGATGGTCCGGCATCACCTTCACCGATGAGTACATCAACGCTCAGACCCCTGACGATGGGCATGTCTTCCAGCTTTGGCAATCGGGCTCTTATGTCATGGGAGAGGGGTTCAGTGAGACCTGGCAGGACCAATATGATGACAATGGCACCATCTACATTGGCCTTGCTGGATGGTCGTTCCTGACCGGGGCAGAGACCTACACCCTGGACATGAACGAACTTGATTTATATGTGACCTATGAGGCCCCGCCTGTCCTTTGGGCGCCCACCATCACCTCATCCAGCTCAGGCAACGACACGGTATGCTTCATGGACCCTTACGTGTACGAGTTCAGCGCCAATGAGACCGTGACCTGGGAACTGGTATCGGTGACCCCGC
>JBAZEK010000063.1 GCA_041653995.1 Dehalococcoidia bacterium | reverse complement strand
CTTATCGATGCGGCTTTTGATATCCGGGTAATTCTCCAGTATCGCGTCAACCACGGAAAGCAGCTCCTCGCGCGGCCTCTGCTTTAACATACCGACGAGGCTCCAGCCGCTCGTTATACGGGCCTCGAGCGCCTCCGGTTCCAGCGCGACGATATAGTAAGCTATGAAATCAGCTATCGGCCTCGTTATCCTCGACACTACCAGTCTTGTCAGGAAGCTGCTCTCCATAACCATCTTCTACCTCTCTTTCTTTATCCCGGCTCATATCCGGTTTAGCCGGCGCATTGGGTTTCGCTAATTGCACTTTTGGCTCGGCGGTTTTCTGTTGATCCGGCGGCTGCACTGGGGCTTTAAGGATCAACTTACCACAGTAAGCGCAGTTTATGCCATATCCATCCGGTATGTTTGTAGGGAACGGCTGCCGCCCGCCGCAGCCCGGGTGGGGACAGGCTATCTCCTCAACTATCAACTCGTCCATCTTTGGGGGCTCGGTAGCTGACGGCTGTGGCGCCTCACGACCGGCTCTCGCCGCCGTCGCGGCTGCGGGAACCCGGGGTGCGGGAGGCTCGGTCCCACCCCTCGACTTTATAGCTTCGAGCACGTCAGGTAAATAATCCTCTATTTTGCTCCATACACTGCCCAGCTTATCCAGTTTCATTTTAGCCAGCTCGGCATTCTGTCTAGCCGCTTCACGTTCGCGCTCATCCGCCAGCAGCGTTGTAATAAGCTCAACTTTGCCAAGGTTTAACAGGCTCGGGTCCACCGCCGAGCGCGGCTCTTCTTTCAGTCCCAGGCGCTCCTTCAGCCTGTCTCCTAAAGTCAGCCTGTCAAATAGCTCTTCAACCGGGTCCCGCTGCTGCTGCTTCTGGCCGTCAAAGTCGATGAGCTTTGCTATCATCGCCTTAGTCAGTGAGTTATCCGTCACCTGATCTGCTACACCGAAGATGCCATTCGCTGCGGGTTGAGTCCTCTGCTCCTGTATACTCTTGACGACAGCCATCATAGCATCATTCATTTTGTTTATGGTACTGTCTATCACGCTCAGCCTTTGCTCCATGGAAGCGCGCCGCTCCTTGTCTAACTCGGAGCGCAGGGAATCCACTTCTTTCTGGCGCATCTCCTGTATCTTGGTTACGTCGATACCCATCAGGTTGGCTGCTTTGGCAAACTGTTCCATCCCTGTATCGCCGGCTCCGGGAGCCTGGCGGCCACCGCCGAAATTAAAGGCACCGATCGACTCGCCTATCTTGGCGATCTTGGCGATCTCCAGCTGCGACTGCAGATCCTCCAAAAGATCCTCAGCTGATATCTTCTTCCGCGGGGGTTGAATAGCCTCGCCGCCGCCGGCCTTTCTGATAGGTATTATGTCTCCCACTCTTGCTCTCTGATTATCTGACATTTTGGCCTCCCGCATTCTTTATTATGAAATCTCCCGCCATACCCCTGATATCAAAGTCCTCCGCGTGCTCGAGGTAGAACTGAGAGATCGTCTGCGTCACCCACTCGCTTATGGTTGGAGGCTCCTTATCCAATGCTATACAGCGATCGACAAAGAGCTTATAGAGCACAAGCAGGTCTGTCGGCAGCTCGACGGTATAGGCTACAAACTTGGTTACGAGAGGAGACTTCGGACGGTATTTTTCTAATTCTTCATCCGTATCTTTCTTAGAGCTGCTACCCCCAGCGAGCTTAGGGGCGCTCTCCCTCCTGGTAGCCTTTAAGCCCATAGTGCTGGCCTGGCGCATGTTTTCGGCAACTATCTCTCCGGTATTAGCATCGACGAGCTTCCACTCGTGTTCTTCACCCTTCTCCCGGCCTTCCTTGATATGCGCCGTGTACTCTTTACCAAAGCGGTCCATCTCCTTGCCGCAGGAGCAGCGCCATACCAGTATACGTTCTTCAGGGATTTCCGGCTGCTTTTCCTGGGTGCTTTCTTGGGTTGTATTTTCGTGGTCTTTTGGATCGGTGGTTGAATTATCTTCTTCAAGTGACGTGTTGGGACCCGGTATAACGTTTAATTTAGCCATAGTTAGCCTCCTTTCCATGGTGCAAGGATAAGCATTTATCCAGATTTTGTCAAGTTTTATCTGTTTTCAAAGTTATGCACACCCCTTATTATTAGATTAACATTACTATTACGATAATATCTCCAGAGATGTTACATATGATATGTACTACTAATAATAAGCACCATTTTGTTGTGGTTGGTGGTAGAGTTTATGTAAATAACTTCTCACGATTGCAACTTTGCATAATGTAATACTTTATGTAAATAGTAGTTTCAGCTTCAAACCACGACGTTTTACGAGACGACTTCAAAATAACAATATGTAAACTCCAATCGTGATTTTACAAAATGGTAACATAGTGCGAACCATACGAAGTGCATAACTGGTGCATAACTCGGCTAAAAATGTGCAAAGTTGGTGCATAACTGGTGCAAAAAAACAGGCATTCCGACCGCGCGGGGTGTGCATAACTTTATCCAACCATTGTGCCTTATTAAGTTATGCACATGTTATGCACATGTTATGCACATGTTAAAAGGGTAAAATAACGGCACTGCGCGGACAGGCTGCGGCCTTGACCGGCAATCCTTTTTATGTTATGGTCAGGTAGTGGGTCAGGAGGTGTAACGTGAATTCAGGAATAGTTAAGTTTTGTGTAGGCGTGTTGGGGCTGGCGGCTGACTCCGTTATCGCAGATATAGCTGTCCGGGTGCGTAATCGCGAGAATCTAAAGATGTATGATACCGCGATCCAGCATGCGGCTAAAATGGAGCAAATGGTTAAGAACGGCGACGTGGATCCGGAATTCGGCCTTAATATTATAAAAGGTAGGAACCCCATGGAGGCCGCTATGGCCGCGATAGAAGCGGCGCCGGCTCAGTCTATTAACCAGCGTGAAGAAGGCTATTCAGGCACGTCACAGTTAAGCGCCG
>JBAZEK010000062.1 GCA_041653995.1 Dehalococcoidia bacterium | reverse complement strand
GGAACAGACCGATATCGGCAAGGAACTGGCGGAGATAGCCGAGATGAGCCCGCTGGAGATCATCACCAGCAACTTTGAGAACGACAGGATCCGCGCCTTCCTGCTTTACATATCCTGCATGTGGGGCATCGATCCTAACGAGACAGGCACCGGCCTGTTCGTACCGCTGCTGCTGTGCCGCGGCATGAACAAATGCTACTGTTTCGGCGGCTCGCATAAGTTCGCAGGCGCTATGGGCCGCGAGATCGTCCAGGCAGGCGGCACCATCCTGGACAGGTGTGAAGTAACAAAGATAATCATGGAGGGCGGCAAGGCCGTCGGCGTGGAAACACTGGAGGGCCGCACGATCAAGGCCAAGGCTGTCGTTTCGACTCTGGACCCGCAGACGACGTTCCTGCAACTATTAGAGCCCAAGAGCCTTCCCGGCACGCTGAAGGAAGCCGTGGAGGGATGGGTCTATGACAAGTGGAGCTTCTATACCCTGCACCTGGCAACACATGAGCAGCCGGTTTACAAAGCTGAAGAACCTTGGGCCAGCGAGTCATTCCTGACCATCTTCGGCTTCGAGAGCATGGATCAGCTACTGGCTCACTTCAAGACCGTAATCGGCGGCAAGCTGGATACAAAGCTCATGGGCGGCCACGCCACGTGCGAGAGCTTCTGGGATCCGCATCTGGTCCGCGCCCCGTGGGGCGGAGAGGTTTCCTTCTTCCAGATGCACGCGCCTTACGCCCTAGACGGCAACTGCGGCAACTGGGAGAAGCGAGGCCCGGAGATCAAAGAGGCCGTGCTGAAGAAGTGGCAGAAGGTGGCCCCCAACTTCACGAAGGACAATATCATCAACGAGCTGGCCGAGACCCCCGTGGACATCGAGATACGCTTCCCCAACATGAAGCGCGGCGCGATCAAGCATGGAGACTATCGTCCGACTCAGTTAGCTTCTATGAGACCCAACCTGGATTGCTCCAACCATCGCACGCCGATACAAGGCCTGTATGTCGGCGGCGTGTCCTCTTATCCCGGCGGTCTTGTACTGGGAGGCTCCGGATATCTGGCAGCCAATAGAGTTGCCGAGGACATGGGCGCCAAGAAGTGGTGGAAGCCGACTAAAGAGATGGAGAAATTCAACGCGACATATATGAAATAGAAATTAAAAACAGAGCGTGTTTATGCAAGCCCGCAAAAAGCGGGCTTGCTTTTTATTAATGACCGTTCGCCAAAACAAGTATGCGCACTGAAACGAAAATAAGCAGCTAAAAATCCAGCGGAAATGCACAGACTTTTACATTCAGACATGCTGGAGCTTCCAAGCAGTGTTCAAACTTGACACGTCAAATACCTTACTATATAATAAATATGATGTTTCACTGAGTAAATTTTTTGCCGTTGGTATGACTGGATCCGTACTAAGCATCCTTCGTAAACTATCCTCCCTCAGCAACAACCTCAAACAATAATCCCCGCAAATACCATCCCCTGTCCTCCCTCAGTAATCCTCCCTCCCATAAATACCCCGCTAAGCAAAGCCACTCCAGTGGCTCCGGTAAAAAAACCTCCCGCCGGCGAGCACCGGTGCGGCAGGCAAGAAACGGCGTCTTAGAGGGCGTTGTGGACCAAGGCGGATTCGATTCTTCATGTAAAACAGTAAGGGTATCTTATTGATTATCAAACGTCAGCTGTTTTATAACTGATGAAAAGATCAGGGCCGAAAGCAGGAAGGTTAATCATTCGATGGCAGTTTGGAAGTTATCTGACTTTCAAATAATTGTGTTTTTCGATTTGATGATGAGTGAGGAGATTTATCATGGACGCAACCGTTGCCACCCTCAATATAAGTGTAGATAAAAAACAGATATGTCGCCGCCTGGGCTACCGGAACAGCGATGAACCGAGGCCTTCAATAGTTGCTTTGATAGAAGAGAGTATAGAAGAATCCCGCCGGCTGATCGAGCCCTCCTGCACATATCAGATAATGGATGTACAGCGCATCCGCCGCCCCAGGGTCACCCTTGTTAACGGTGCAAAAATGACCGTGACAAGCGATGTGTTGAGCTGGGTACTGTACCCCTGCGAACAGGCTGCGATTTTTATATGCAGTATCGGATCTAAACTGGAAGAGCTAATGGCCAAGCTGACAAAAGATGGATACATGGTAAAAGCCATGATACTCGATGCTATAGGCTCCGAAGCGGTCGAGCAGCTAGCGGGCCGTTTCCAGGACGAGGTTCAGCGCATCGCAAATAAGGCGGAGGCGGAGATAACCAGACGATACAGCCCGGGATATTGCGATTGGGATATCAATCAACAGAAGCTTATTTTTAAGAATCTGGATGGGGGCCTTGCGGGTGTTAACCTTAGTGACGAATGCTTGATGACGCCACGTAAATCCATATCCGGAATTATCGGCATAGGCTGGACCGAAAAGCGCAGGCTTAGAGTGTCTCCCTGCCGGTTTTGCACCAATCAGGACTGTACTAATAGGAGGTAATTTGGCTAGAAAAGGACTTATCGGCGGCAGTTACAAGCCGCTTAAAGAAGAAGATATAGCCCGTATCCACGACACCGTGATGAGGATATTCGAGGAGGTGGGCGTACAGGTAAACTCGGATAAGGCCCTTAAATACTTCAAGGAAGCCGGAGCTAAGGTCGAGGAGCGCATTGTAAAGATGCCGCGTGAAATGGTCATGGATCTGGTGAACAAGGCCCCATCCGACATCATTCTTTACGGCCGCGACCCGGAACATAACCTACAGTTAGGCGATGCGCGCGTCTACGCCGGCACCGGCGGCACCGCCCTCAACATCATCGACGGTACCACCGGAGACAGGCGACGCTCCACACTCAAAGACCTGAAGGACATCGCCAAGCTTGTCGATCATCTCGATAATATTCACTTCTTCCTGCTGCCCACATATCCCGACGATGTAAATATCGAGGATGTCGACGTGAATCGATTCTTCGCCGGGCTGGACAATACGACAAAGCACATCATGGGCGGCGTGTACACGCACGAGGGCATCGAGCAGGTCATTCGGATGGCGGAGACCATTGCCGGATCGCCGCAGAAGCTCAGACAGGAACCATTCATATCGATAATCTTATGCGCCA
>JBAZEK010000061.1 GCA_041653995.1 Dehalococcoidia bacterium | reverse complement strand
CAATCTGTGCAGCCAACCGTGCCGTGGGCGCAGGCTTCAACTGCAGCAGCTCGCCCACCAACTTCTCCGTATCTACCAATTGCCTGTATGTCAATTCCATGTTTGCAACCTCCCTTGTTATCTATGTAGGCCACACCGGCCCTGAATGTGTTAGTATTATACCATAATTATCAGTTAAGCTTTGTTCCAGTTGATCCATTCCACCAGTATAAATCACTACCACTTAAGTATAAGTAGTAAGTTGAGCCGCCAAGATAAATCTTTGTTGCACTTCTAGTGCCCAGTTGTACATTTGAAGCACCTACTATTATTTTGTCTGTGGAAGATTCTAGATCAAAACCAACAATGTTTGATGCACCTATCGCCTGAAGATTTACACTTCCCTCAGTACTAATTGTACCAAACTGTATCGTGTAAGAATTCACACCGCCGCCGCTAGAATATATTTTCCCACCAACAGCACCGTCCAGCGAACGTCTGTATATTATGTGCTCATAGACGGTTTCGCCCATAATGTACTCTATACCGGTATTGCCCAGTATAATATTTCCATTACCGGCATATAATTTACCATCGGTCGCATCTATCTTGACCTGGTAGTCGTCACTGGATAACGAGTAAAATCCGGTACGATCTATCCAGATGCCAGTGCCAGAAGTAGCAGACGCCGGTGGTGTTTCGCCAATCGAGATCGCGGCGGAAGCCCCCTTCATTGCCAGTGTTTTAGCAATCTCCGCACCAGCTGAAGCATCAAGAGTAATAACCGCGTTGCCACCCGAATCTTTAATGGTTAGTATCCCAGCAGCCGTAACGCCGATACGCTCGACATTGTTATTGCGAATAGAGATAGCCCCGCTGGAAATCAAGATGTTGTTCTGGCTTGCGGCTACCTGCCCAATCAAGATGCTATCGGCGCTACCATCTAGTGTGATCCGCGCTGATGTCCCCCGCCGCAATATCACATCGCCCTCAGAGACATCCCACAATAGGTTGATCTTCCCTGCGCTGTTGTCGCCTAACAGCACATCGCCTGCACCCATTGACTCGGATGCCGTTCCATACGTCTGCGCGTTAGCAAACACCGCCAGTGCTGTCGTCCCCGCCGCGCCGATGTCGCTGCCCAGGAACAAATCTCCGTCTGTTTCCAGCGAGAACGTCTTGGTCGTCGTGGCGCTGTAACCACCGATGCCGTCCGCGTCAATCTGCACTCGCGCTCCGGTTTGTGACGTGCGCAGGTCGATCTCGCCGTCCATAATGTAGATGCCGGGACGCTTGAACGCCCCCGCATCCGCCAGCGGCTTCCCACGAGCGTACAGCGCCGCAACTTCCTCGGCGGTGAGGACGCGACCGAAGACGGCGTATTCACCAAAGCGCCAGCCGCCCATATAAGATGCGTTGTTGTCATTGCGTATTCCCAGTTTGAAGGTTGTCGCGGTGGGCGCACTTAATAACGCGGTGCTCGACCCAACAGTTGCTCCATTTAGATACAACGTATAGATGTCATTATCAAAATCCAACGTTACAACTAAATGCAACAGGTCTCCGGACTTAAAAGTTTGTCCGGTAACATTCACACGTGCTGCGTTATTTATCCACAGCCGTAGACGGTCATCTGTTGTGGGGTCGAACCATAGCGCAACCTGATTGCTGGCATCAGCCCAATAATCAAAAATGTAGGCTCCATTAGTGCCACACGGCCAGTTTGCATCGTCGGCGTCGTACTGCGTTTGTAACCACGTAGCAATAGTCAATGTAGATTTCCCCGATACCAGAGGGGCAAACGCGCTCAAGTCGATGATTGTTGTAGCTCGCAAATGAGCTGTGCCGCTCAGGCTGTAACCAGTTCCCAGAGTGCTATCAATAAAGCTCGTATAATATGCGGTGTGTTCTCTCTGAACTCCATCGAAAAACAGTACGCTTGTACTATCTGCAGCTGTATTGTCGATTTTGGCGATCACAGTAACGTCATCGCCTGTGGTGTTTTCCCATCGAACAATTACTCGCTCCCATCTACCGACCTTTTTCGCGCGAACGCTGGCCCGATCAACATTATTAGTCGTATCTCTAATTTTCAAACTGGCAGCAAACGAACTGCCACGATAAAAATATGCTGATACTGTAACCGACTCTCCATTAGCCAGAACTGTGCCAGTCGTCTCTTGAGCCACGCACCAACTGTTTCCACTAAACAAACTAAAGCTGCTACCTCCGTGCCAGGCCCTGGTTGTACTCCTGTCCAAACTACCACCAGCGCCGCCCCGAAAAAACGACCACCCTGACACATCTATCTCCGCCGATGTGTTTTGCACTCTATTCGTCGCCGACGGTTCCACCACCAGCGCCTTACTGTTCGCCCACGGCCCCTGCACCTGGTGGAACGCACCGGAGATTGTCGCTACTTGTCCTCTGGTACTCGTCCAGCTTGTCGGCGTGATCGCGCAGCCCGGGCCCCACAGCGCCAGCCCGTCCGCTTGTGAGAACAGCATATCCCCCATCTGCTCGGAGATAGCCAGGGTGCTCAGCCATACGTCTCCATCGCCGTAGACCACAAGGCCAGGATTGCTCTCGCTTTCACCAGCCCACAGCAACTTATCCGTACTCCCCGCATCGGGTACTATACCAACACGTTGATTGTTGCCACTATCGTAGAAGAACATGGGAATGTCGTGCAATTCCATATTCACGTTACTGATTAGTAAGTAACTATCACCCACGCCAACGCCTTCTCCGGCCCACAAACCATATTCGGCGTCAGACGTAATGCCTTCAAGATTACCCAAGCGCACCTTAGTCTTTGCCGCTGCGCCGAACGCAGCCCACGAATCTACACCATCAATGATGTCCATAAACGGCGCGAACGTCGAACTAGCATCCATGTACAGCGCGCCCTGACGGTCTGTATCAGTAGTGTTACCTACTCGAACCACAGTGCCACCAGCAGACAGGTCAGCCAAAGAGCCAGAGTCAGCTGTCACCGTATAGCGTTGGTGATCTACGCCGTTGTTAGTAACTACTGTTGGGCCAGCAGTCACCGTCATCTGCACAGATGAGATCGTCAGCGTATCATCAAGGTCGTAGTCCTTGTACCAGAGCAAGTCACCAATGGCAAAAACTGGCTCTTTGACATAGATATAGCTACCAGACGCTG
>JBAZEK010000060.1 GCA_041653995.1 Dehalococcoidia bacterium | reverse complement strand
CACAGCCGGGGGTTTACTCAGGAGAAGTCACGACCTCCGGCAGAGCCGGAGGCTTGATTTTATGAACCGCTCAAAGCGGTCTGATTATGAACCACCTGAAGGTGGTTATTCTTCAAACATATCCAATTGATCAAGACGACGATCTTCCGTCTCCTGTCGCCTGATATAATCGCGAATTGTTTTCTCATCCGCACCAACCGTAGTCACAAAGTAACCTCGTGCCCAAAAATGTTGACCTGTAAAATTCTTCTTCCGTCCCATGTACGTTCTTGCTATCTGAATGGCACTTTTACCTTTCAGATAACCTACAACCTGAGAAACCGAATACTTGGGCGGGATCGATATCAGCATATGGATATGATCGGGCAAAAGATGCCCTTCGATCACCTGGCACTCCTTCTGAGTAGCGAGATCTCTGAACGTTGAACCCAAATATTTTCGTAACTCCACATACAAAGTTTTCTTCCGATACTTCGGTATCCATACCACGTGATACTTGCATTCCCATTTCGTATGGTTTAAGCTCTTTACATCTTCCACGTTTTGCCTCCTGTGCTGTAAACTTTGAGCGGTTCACAGTTGGAGGCTTTCCTGTATTCCCGGAATTGTCAAACTCTGGGAGTCCCCCGGCACAGCCGGGGGTTTACTCAGGAGAAATTACATCCTTCGGTCTCACCCATGGACAGTTTTTCATGCTGGTTGCCATTATGGAGGAAGAAGGGCTCCTTCCAAGCGAGCTGGCCACAAAAACTGCCCAAGATCGGGCAACCACCACAGGCCTTCTGGATAGGCTCGAAAATGACGGATGGATCGAAAGGAGAATGGACAAGAAGGATCGTCGCTCACTACGAATCTTTCTGACTCATCGTGGAATCGAACATCGGGACCAGATCATGAAACTCTTTGCAGAGACCAATCAGCAATTTCTCAATCGATTCTCTCAGCAGGAGTGGGATCAGATGCAGTCTTTTCTTTGTCGGCTGGAGCAATAGGAGAAATGTTGTGAAGATATTTTAACGGTAACATGACATGCATATGCGGAGGTGGAAGATGAAATTTGAGGAGATCATCTACGAGAAGAAGGATGGGATTGCTACAATCACCATCAACCGGCCGGAGAAATACAATGCCTGCACGCCTGTGACGATCTATGAGCTCTCGCAGGCTTTAACGTTGGCCTGGGTGGACACGGAGGTGGGCGTAGTCGTCCTGACCGGTGCAGGAGACAAGGCTTTCTGCACGGGAGGCGACCAGTCTATCCGAGACAAAGGAGGCTACGGCGGGACCGTTGCTGCCCTGCCCCTCGAAGTAGGATGGCAGCAGGTATCGCTTTTGATCCGGATGATTCCCAAACCGGTCATTGCCCGGGTCAATGGCTTCGCGATCGGTGGGGGAAACGTCTTCCAGGTCGTGTGCGATCTATCCATTGCATCCGAGACCGCCCAATTCGGACAAGCCGGTCCTCGCGTGGGAAGCTTTGACCCAGGCTACGGTACAGGGGATCTCGCACGCGCCGTGGGAATGAAGAAGGCTAAAGAAATTTGGTACCTATGCCGGCGTTATACGGCAAAGGAGGCTTTGGATATGGGGCTTGTGAATACGGTCGTCCCTCCGGACAAACTCGACGAAGAAGTTGCAAAATGGTGCAAGGAACTCCTGGAGAAGAGTTCCACGTCCCTGAAGATGCTGAAGTATGCTTTCCACGGGGAGACGGACGGCGTCATCGGGATCTCCAACCTTGGTGTCGGCGGTCTCAGTATGTATTACGAAACGGATGAATCCCTCGAAGGCAAGACCGCCTTTATGGAGAAGCGTCAACCTGACTTCAGCAAATTCCGCGGCACAGTTCAGGTCAAAACAGGAGGATAGATCCATGAAGAAAATCGGCGTTATTGGAGCGGGAACCATGGGTGCGCAAATCGCCCTCGTCTTTGCCGACGGCGGTCTGGAAACCATTCTGTACGACATGGCAGAAAACCGGCTTGAACAGGGCATGAAGAGCATAGGCATGCTCCTGGATCGGCAGGTAGCAAAGGGCAAGAGAGCGGCAGACAACCGACAGGCCGTGCTGGCCGGAATCCGGACGACCCTGTCGTTATCGGATTTGGCTGATGCAGACCTCGTCGTGGAGGCCGTATTTGAGGAGATGAAGACCAAGCAGGAGGTTTTCAGGGAGTTGGATCGTATCTGCGTCCCACAAACGATCCTCGCAACGAATACGTCCACACTCAGTGTCAGCGAAATAGCCACGGTTACAGACCGCCCGGCCCGTTGCATCGGGACCCACTTTCTGATCCCTGCGGCCTTAAGCCCCCTTGTCGAAGTGAGTCACGGCTTGGAGACGTCTGATGAGACCCTTGGCGCTGTTTTAGAAGTTCTAAAAAGATGCGGCAAGGATACGGTCACGTTTACCGATGCGCCAGCCTTTGTCATCAATCGCCTCTATATACCGCTCCTGAATGAAGCCTTCTTCGTGCTGCAGGAAGGGGTCGGCACAGCGGAAGAGATTGACAAGGCCTGTGAACGCGGCCTCGGCTTCCCTGTGGGTCCGTTCAGGGCAGCCGATAACTCCGGCCTCGACATCGTTTACCATTGCATCAAAAGCCTTCAGGAGCAACTTGGGGATAAATACCGCCCAGCCCCCCTGCTGACAAAACTGGTCAAGGCCGGTCGTTTGGGCAGGAAAACAGGCAGAGGCGTCTATGACTACCGGAGAGGAGTTGCATCGCCCGAGTAATCACGACTTAGCTTTTACAAAGGTGTGATTTCCTGTACTGGGTTTGGATGATGAAGGCCAGGCAGATCCTGCGTAGGACGTTCATCACAGCTTCCATGGACCAGACTGCGATCGACGAACTGGCGGGAGTCGGACAGGCGGTTTATGCCGGGTGGCGGGAAACGAAAAAGTTATACGACGGCGGCGGGGATCTGGCGGAAGCGCTGTCCGGTGTGCAAATCTTCGTCACCGAAATGGATGTGGTGGATTTCCCGACCATCCGCCAGGCGCGGGATCTGCGGGCCATTGTCACCTGCGGGGCACCGGCGGCAATGTGTCCGTCCGGATAACCGGCCGGGATTACATGGCGGTCACGCCGTCATCCGTGAAATATTCCGAAATCACGCCGGCAGACATCTGTATTATTGATTTT
>JBAZEK010000059.1 GCA_041653995.1 Dehalococcoidia bacterium | reverse complement strand
TAACGCTTCGCATATGCACCGCCCTACCATGCCGGGGTTTTGTTTCCCGCCTATCTGCTTAGACTGAAATACATATCCAGGAGGGCAGGTGGTGGTAGCGGTATTCCATTCGTCACCGCAATTACATTCGGGATGTCCAGACACGGGCGTTCCCGGTGATCCGGCAGGACATCCACCTGCGGCTGGCGTGGGCGTTGTCTCAGCGCACGAACACTTACCGGGCGTGATACGCTTGGTAACCGGGTCGGCCACTGCCCCTACGCACGTTCCCCCAGGACAGTCAGCGTTCCCCGCGCAGTCCTTGCCGTTGACACACTTCCCGCACATCTCTACGCACTTATAATAATCAGCACTTCCTGGAAGGCTTCGTTGAGCGCATCGAAGGATACAGTCAGACTGATCTTCTTTTTCTGTACCAGTATTCCCCCCTGCATCTGGGGCCGGGGTTCCTGCTGGCGGGGATGTCGTTCCAAGGCACGAATTTATACACTGGTCAAACTCAGGTGTTCCTGCACGTAGCCCCTTACGCAGGCAGTCAGCCGAACATCCTGCCCAAGTACTCTTTTGCGTTTGAGGCGCACCCGTATTAGTGCCGCCACCTAGATTAGATGGAGTCATGCCGGAAACATTTGTGTCGAGACTCCCGGCTGGCGTCGTTGTTCCCTTTCCTAAAAAATAGCCCACTCTACCCTCCTAGACAGACGCCGCGTCTTTAGCTTTATTTGCCGCCATACCAGTAGACATACAATCCTTTATACATTTTTCGTAGTCAGGATTGCCATATCTAATACCTTTCGCGCTACAGCCCTTCGCGCAGTCTGCGACCGACACCTTGCTCCATCCCGTCGTATCCTGTTTCGGCGTACCGGCGTTCTTCATAATGTCCGGCCATGCGTTGCCAATCATGTCTATAAGGTCGTTGCTCATGTTCCCGCCGATACCAATGCCGCCCGGATACCCTGCTCCGCTTAGTCGCTGGAAGTTCTGAGTTAGCATACTCGCAAGGTATGGACTAAGCACATTGTACATCGGATCGCTCGGTGTATAAGCGGGGGTTGTCGTTGTCTGTTGTGTCGAGTCTTTCTTCCCGCCGAAAAAACTAGCCGCCGCAAGGGCTAATAGTACTGCATCATCAATTCCAAACATTGTTAATCTCCTTTTTTACTCATGGGGAAACGGGGCGTTAATCTTCGCCTTGATTTCGCTGATATCTTCTTTAAGGGCTTCGATGTCCTTCTGTATGCCCACAATAGCAAGGTCATGCTCACGGCATCTGTCAGGATTGTCCTTAATGCCATACTGCTTTGATAGTCTTTTTTCTTTAACCCCATCATAGATTCGCCAGCCCAGCGCTAGTCCTGCCACTGCCCCGGCTCCAACTTCTCCCCACGGTACATTCATTTTAATTTCCTCCTATTTACATTTTTTAGGCCCGTCTCCAAAAACGCAATCCCACCAACGCTTAAAGTCCCATCCCTTGAGCCAATACCTGCACTTGCAATCGGTCGGGGCGGGAGGCGTAGGGGGCGTAGGAGGTTCCGGTGAAACTACCCAATCTTCCGGGTATCTTAGGTAGTTTTCTGGACGTACTCCAAACTTGGCATTATAAGCATCGCATATAGCGAGATACCCCATTACCTGACAATCATCCGCGTTAGGTTGCTTGCCGATATATTCAAACCCATACTTTACCTGACCACTTGGTAAACGATATTTGTTGGTTGCGTTCATCCAGTAATTCATGGCTGACTGTATCTGCCACGGCGAGGGCCGAACCTGTGTCACGCCATTATAGATAACCCTGTCGCATAGGTTTTGTCCGTCCCATATGCCATCTACAGACCAGATAACACATAGCGGATTGCCCTGCTCTACCCAATACTTAACGGTATCTATGAGGTTCATAGAGGACGAATCCTTTACGCTATGAACTGGCCGATATATGGTCAGCATAGTTTCGTAGTCGAAGGCGTTCTCGGACTCGTAGGCTTGCCACTCAAGCGGCCCCTTGCTACCGGGAGGGTTCTGCCTTATATAGCTTGCCCCGTATGCGAATGGCTTACGGCTTGCCAGTTTGAACTCTGGATAGACGCAATCGCGCACGAACGCCCGCGCATACGGGCTACTGACCTCGTTCCCTACGCCGAACTTAACATACGGAAGCCCGCCCAAGGCGTTAAACATACCGCGCATAAGTTTTCTGGCGCGCTCATAATTGGCCGGGTCATACATCCAATCTTCGGAGCATCCGTCGAATATCTCTATCCATACATCTGCCCCAGGAGGGAAGCCTCGCGTTCCCTGAAACGGCTGATGTAATATCTCTACATATTCTTTAAGTAGCGTCCAGTATCCTTCATCCTCGAAGTCGAATGGTTTATCTATAGACCAGATGCCACGCCTTAGTATGCGCCACGTATTGACCCCGGCGTTCATGTATCTACGCGCACGATTAAACGCCTTAATCTTATCGAGCGTAAACTTGCCATCGACTACTCGCAGTACGCCACTCGGAGAAGTATTGAAATCGCCTAAACCAGACACGAGAAGCATTTTGTCGTTCATTACATATCCTAGAAACTGATTATTATGGCCTTGCCGTTTCCGCCTGCGCCGGAATTAGCGGCCTCGGAACCACCACCGCCACCACCCGGTTGAGTTCCGGCCGTAGCCGCATTTGGTTCCGTTGCTCCGGCTCCTCCTGCTCCGCCATTGAGAGAAGTCCCTCCCGCAGATGGTGTCCCGGTATCCGAACCACCGCCACCGCCGCCGCCTGCCCACAGTGAATTGCCTCCCGGTCCATTTCCAGAAGTAGCTGTTCCACCACCACCGCCACCGCCTCCGAAAGCCGAATCTCCGGCCGCAACCAACGATCCAGCTATGCCACCACATCCTCCTCCAAAAGCAGAGTTCTTTGACGCGAATGAAGTTGCAGTATAAAATCCACCTGCCGGGCCACCGCCTGCCCCGCCAGCCGTCCCGCTACCAACGAGGCCAACGGAAGTAGCTCCACCTCCTCCGCCTCCCCCAAATAAAGTAGTGGCGGGAGAGCCACCACCGCCGCCATAGGCAGTCACGTAGGCTCCAAACGTTGTATTTTCTCCGACGTTGCCAACTGTATTATCTACTGTAACTGTAGCACCGCCAGCCCCGACGGGAACAACAACCGGGGCTGTTT
>JBAZEK010000058.1 GCA_041653995.1 Dehalococcoidia bacterium | reverse complement strand
TGCACGTCCTGCACGGCTGACGTGAGGAGTGCCAGCGCGTCATGATCGTCGTCGCTCGCGTCGATGGTGGACACGTCCACGTAATCGGGGTCCGTGATGTACCGCGCGCCGTCCCTGCTCCCCTGCCAGCGCGTGCGATAGGTCGCGGATATGTGACCGTCAGAGTAGAGGTTAAAGCGATAACCCGTATTCACGCAATCGCTGAAGTCAGCCGTATCGAGTGTTGCTAGTATTTTCATATTTTTGATTTGTTTGCTTTTTGGCCGGATCATCCATCCGGTGAGGATTCGCGGGCTGTATTACCCTGTCGATGGTTGTTTATTTCTGAAAGTGAACTAACGCCCCTGCAATCTCAGCAGGTAAGCATCGGGGAACATCATGGCGAGATCGCCGAGGTAAGGAGTCCCGTTGCTCAACCAGAGGCCGGTCAGGCCTTCCTTGTCGTGGCCAAAAATTAGGCCGTTCGTCAGTCTCGTGAAGGTGATGTTTTGTTCCATGTCTACACTATGGGATTTTCTGCACAGAAATCAAGCATTTTCGCACATTTATTCAGGAGATTCGCTAATTAAAGACGATGATTAGTTTTTTGAACTTTTTGCGATTTTGCGCAAGTCATCAAATGTCAACATCATGCGCAAGAACCAACCAAATGCCAGCCCGTAGAAAACCGATACTTTGAGCATGAAGTATCAAATAAATACGTTAGGACAAAATAGGACCGGAAAATCAACGTGTAAATAACCTTGCAAAAACCGCAAGAAACAGATATGCAGAGCGCAATACATCCATCATGTCGCAAATAGCCTATCTCCATTGCCTTGCGGAAATCACACCAGACACCGTTTTTGGTGTCTCTCTCGCGGTCGGACTGAGTATCCTCATCGCGGTTATCGCCGCTACATGGAGAGCGGCAAACTATCTGCGAGATATGCGCGACGAGGTGCGGAGCATCCGCAGGGAGATGCAAGAGACCTGGACCTGCACCGACATGGAGCGCTGGAGCGCGAGACTAGAGCGGGACAACCGAGACGCAGGGCAACCGCTGAGCGTGCCTGATCCAGTGGACATTAGAGCGAGCCGTCACGCGACTCTAGGAGGATGATTCAAATGAGCAGCACGACGCAACCAGCGACAGAGCCTTTTGTGCTCCCCGACCCCCAGCCTCGACCCAATGCGCGGGGGAAGCCGCACCGCAAGTATGCTCCCGAGCTGCACGAGCCGCCGAAAAAGACGCCCAGGCGACCCAAGACCGAGCGCACAAAGCGGCTCAATCCGCGCCAGCGCAAGTTTTGCGAGCTGTATGCGGCGGGATACAGCAAGGTCGAGGCGTACCGCAAGGCCGGGTATGCAACCAAATGGGCCGACAGGTCCCAAGACTCCAAGCGAGCGGAGCAAATATTCCGCGCCCAAGGGGTCAAGCGATTTATGGCTGCCCTAGATTCACAAGTTAAAGAGGATGTGACAAAGACTCCGCTCATGCAGCAGGCCGTGCTCACGCGCGAGGGCGTGCTCGCCAAGCTAGCGCAGATCGCAAACGCAGACCTGACAAAATACCTCGACGAAAACGGCAACATATCGCCGAAGCGCGTCAAAGAGGTTGGAGGTCCTGACGTTGACTCCCTCGAAATTTCCATGAACGGGATCAAAGTCAAAGTGCGCAACCCGATCGATGCCCTCCGGGAGATCAGCAAAATCATGGGATACAACGCGCCCGACAAGCACGAGGTGTCAGCGCAGGGATTTACTTTCCGGATCGACCTAGGGGATGGCAAGTAGCGTGCCTATGTCCCCTATGTCCCCTATGTAACATGGACGGCATCACCGAGTACAGAGCCTCGCGGACGATCAGCCGCTTCCACCACAGCAATGCGATGGTTCGGGGTATCATGGGCCCAATCGGCTCTGGCAAGAGCGTGGGGTGCACGGAGGAGCTTTGGAGGCGTGCACTTGAGCAGGCTCCGGACAAGGATGGTGTGCGCCGGACGCGATGGGCCGTAATTCGCAACACATACCCCGAACTCAAGAGCACAACAATTCAGACGTGGAAAGACTGGATTCCAGAAGAGATTTGTCCGATCACCTACGGAGCCCCGATCACTGCCCGATGCACTGGACTTCCTTGCGGAGATGGGACCACGATCGACATGGAGGTCTATTTCCTTGCGCTCGACAAGCCCAAGGACGTCAAAAAGCTCCTGTCTTTGGAGCTTACTGGGGCGTGGATCAACGAGGCCCGCGAACTTGACAAGAGCATCGTGGACGCGGCCATATCCCGCACCGGACGCTTTCCGGGCAAGTCTTATGGCGTCCCCATCACATGGTCGGGCGTGATCATGGACACCAATCCAATGGACGATGACCATTGGTGGTTCAATCTTGCAGAGAACGTCAAGCCGATCAACTGGGAGTTCTTTCGCCAGCCCGGCGCACTGATCCGCGTCATCGGGGATGGTGGAGCGGTATCATTCGAGGCCAATCCAGAGGCCGAGAATGTTGAGCATCAGCAACTCGGTTATTCCTACTGGTCCCGTTTAGCAGCAGGTGCAGACCCCGAATGGGTTAACGCAATGGTTTGCGGGAACTACGGATCAGTATTCGATGGGAAACCCGTTTACAACGCGGTATACAACGATGCTATCCATGTTTCCCCGCGTCCTCTCGGACTGTATCGAGGGCTCCCGATAACGCTTGGATGGGACTTTGGGCTCACCCCGGCCTGCATCATCGGGCAGGTAGCACCGTCCGGGCAGCTCCGCGTCCTCCGCGAATATGTCTGCGAGCATGGAGGCATCAAGCAGTTCGCCACGGACGTTGTGATTCCGAGACTCACGAGTCTGTTCACGGGCCTGCAAGTGATCAGTTGGGGAGACCCTGCCGGTATCCAAGCCTCGCAGGCGGACGAGACAACGTGCATCGGACAGCTTGGTTCCCTTGGCATTCCAACGCAACCGGCAAAGACCAACGATCTACTTCCGCGACGACAAGCCGTCATGGACAGGCTTACGCGCACCATAGACGGGCAACCAGCATTCATCCTTGACCCATCGTGCAAGATACTGCGCAAGGGCTTTCTAGGGGGCTACAAGTTCGAGCGCGTGCAGATTTCAGGCGAGGAGCGATACAGGGACATGCCATGCAAAAACCGCTACTCGCATCCCCACGATGCCTTGCAATACCTTTGCCTTGGTGCGGACAAAATCGACGTAATCAGCACATGTCCTGAGCCGCCGCCGCCACCACCACAATATTTAGCTTGGGGAGGAATATAGCATATGACAGACGATAGACGCTTGCATGTGATTCCAGAATGTGACGGA
>JBAZEK010000057.1 GCA_041653995.1 Dehalococcoidia bacterium | reverse complement strand
TGAATGTCCTCTGGCTTCAGTAAAATACCGCTACCACCACCCGGCCCACTCCCACCAACCTCTCCTGGCCTTCCCTCGTGCCCGAAGTTACCAGATCCCGGACCGCCCTTCACCATCACGTCCACCCCCACGCTCGCCGCCATCTCGCCCCTGCCAAACACCACCATCTTCCGGGCGTGCTTCGGGAACTTGCGGATCTGCTTGAGCGCCCGATCCCCTCCCTTCTTAAACAGCCCGAACCAGATGGGGCGGATTTCCTGCACGACTTGTTTGTCCCATTTGGCAGTGGAGGAGGGGACGGCGTTGGAGGGGTTGGCGGCTTTGAGGGATTTGGTTATGTCAGGATTATTCCAGTCGAATGCTCCGCTATTTCCTGTAGCCGATTTAATTTGCTTGTTGCTCAACACTACAATCTCATCGGGCAATCGCCATTCCGCTGAAGCCTTTTCGTGATAAACAAATACCCCGTCATATCCATTATGCTGTAAGTTCCGATAGGCTTCATCTGTAACTAACAGTGGAAATTCTTTGTTTCCTTCTCCTATCACCTCTATCGCCCAATCCTTTGTGTCTGAATCAAAGATCAAAGGGTTCTGAACACTTAAATAAACAGGCATAATGTTTGCACCAGGTTTTGTGTCAGAATAATGATGAGCAGCGGGAATATCTGTAGGTTTGGTAGAAAAGAAAAAAGCCCGACCACTCTCCCCTATCATGCTACGACTGCGACCCGCAGTTTCCCATTGCTGCACAGACGGCTTATTTCCCCCAGGAGCGAACGTTGTAAAATCCCCTACCGTCCCGTGATAGGCTACCAATGGCTTTCCTTCCTTATCCACTACTTTGCTACTTCCAAACCATTTTTTGAACTCCGGCGTGTCTGGAGCTGATATGCCTGGCCCGCTGCCCCCTACCTCTCCAGGCCTGCCCGCGTGCCCGAAGTTACCAGATCCCGGACCGCCCTTGTTTGTCACCCCATCAATCAGCCGCCCATACACCTCGGCCACCTGCGCCTTCAGGCACCGGGCCACGGCCTTGCGGAGCAGGCGCTCGTCGGGGGAGAGGGGCTTCACTTCCCCCGTGCCGACTGCCGATTGTTTTGTGAGTAGGGAATTCATTTGTCCTTAAACCTGTGCATCTGTGCCAGCCGCGCCTCGGCCTCGGCCCGCGTCTTGTACTTCCCGAACAGCTTCCCGGTCTGGTGGCTGTACACGGCGAACATGCCGTCCTCTTCCTTGATGAACTTATTGGAAGTCTCTATAGCAAAAATATCCGACCATGTGCCCATGTGTTTCAGACTCTCCACCACGTCCCGGCTCGCACGTAAACGTCCCACTCCCCTGCGGTCGAACCGGCCCCGCTCGTTTCGCACCAGCCGGACCGGGATACCGGCCAATTGCGGGCTGACGTACTGACCGTCCACCTCCATGGACATGCCGTCGGAGAGGGACTTCTTAGTGCCTTCAGTTAAAGCCCCGCCAGGAAAGCCGCCCCCGCGTGGGGAACTGGTCGCCTTGTTCGGTGTTGGCTGGATGTTGCCTGCGTCTGTTCCTGTCTCAGGCGGCAATGGCGGACTCCCCAGCGGGGCAAATTGTTGTGTGGCTTGCGCCTGTTGCATAAACACCGGCGTGTCTCCCCACGCGACAGGCTCCTCGCCCTCACGCTGACGGATCTCGTTGATGAACGTCAGGCCGGTGTTGAGCTTGGCCGTATCCTCATTGAGCTGAAAGGCCTTGTCCTTCGGCACCGGGTTGTCGAACGCCAAAAACAGTCGCTCCCCGTCGTACATAGGACACAGCTGCTCGTTGAGCTTCTCCTCAATCCGGGTGCATCGGGGCAGGGTGTTGAACTGCGCCATAAACAGGTCAGCCCCCTCCATACCCGCACGCGGTGCCCGGCTGATCTGGGTGGTGTCCACCAATCCTATTGGCACAGGGAATGCCCCGCAAATCTTCTTCATGATCCAGTCTTCGCCCCGGTTGAAGTCCAGCTCCTGCGGATTCCAACCCACCTTGTCGATCTCATAACGGTAGTCGGTCACCTTGACTTTGCCGGCATTCTTGGCGCCCCGGAACATGGCGTTCCACTCCCGCTCCACCAGCCCGCGCTCCTTGGTGTCCAGCTCACCCTCGAGGTACTTGACGATCAGGTCAGGCCGGGCCATGTTGCCCATCGTGGCAAGAACGAACTTCTCCCGCAACTCACTGGACTCGATGGCGTACGCCGCCGCCTGCACAGGACCCATTCCATACCAGGGGTCCAGCGGGTTGGGGTACTTGAAGTGGATGACGCTATCAGGCGCGATGTGGACCGCCTCTTGCCCATAGGTATTCATGCCATAGATGTACTCGCTGACGAACTTCTCCTTGTCCGGCACGATCTTGACCCACTGGGAGCGGAGCACGAACATCTTGGACGGGACAGCCATCTTGTCCTTCTCGATGTACCAGTAGGCGTTCCCAGTCAAGTCGAGCATGATGGACGTCAGCTCCTTCATCTCGAAGCCGTTCTCCTGGTCGTTGACGTTCTGGAGCAGGTCCAGCAGGGGGTGCTCCTCCAGCTCCTCGAAGTCCTCAGCCCCCGCCACATTGGGGAGGCTCTTGGCGAGTCGCTTGCGTAACCAGGCCGCGTCATCCTTCTTCACCCTATGAGTTGTGAAGTTCTTTACGTATGACTGTCCCTTGGCCCTGCTGGCATATAGCTTGAGGGGAGTGGTGGCGAGGCGAACGGCAGACAGTTGGGCGCACATTTGGGTCCAGCCCCAGTATTTCCGCACAAGGGCCTCCTGGCTGACGTCCGGCATCTTGCCATAACGCTTCAGGAACTCCAGCGCGCCGCCGGGCAGGGAAGCGGTAACCACCCTCGGGAACAGGCTAGCAGCTTTCGCTATTGCTCGTGAAAAGATGTTCATGATGGAAGTATGCTCATTTTATTCCTACTAATTGTCGTCCACGCATCGGGATCGTTGTACACCCGATGAAAATGTTCCTCGTCCGTTTCCCGCTCCACCACCGTTGGCCTGGCGGCATTGTTTCTGGCAAGAGCAATACGATCAAGCAGTTGCTCCTTCAAGGACTTTTGAACTGTCAATTCCTCCTGCATGTATGATCCTTTCCAACTCCTGACGCTCTTCTACAGATCCGGCCTGGGCCAGAATGTCTTGATATGAATCGTGATAGACTGAACTTGGATCTTGCTCGTCCCCGCCCACCCCGGCGTGCGGACGGATGAACTTCGGGGACGCCATGTTGATCGCCCCACTAGCCGCGTCCACCTGGTCGTCGTGAGGACAATCTGCACTGAACGACTCCACCTCGT
>JBAZEK010000056.1 GCA_041653995.1 Dehalococcoidia bacterium | reverse complement strand
AGATTATAATTTATAAAAGTTCCGGAACCGCTGCTTGTAGTAGAAAGGCTTGTGTCGCCGTAATATAGGTAAATAGTTGTTGTATCAGGTGAAGCCGGAATTGACGGGACCTTAACCCAGAATACGGCTGAAGTTGAGGCAGCATAAGCCTGCCTGTAATACGAAAGTGCCGCGCCGCTTGCGTCGGCAAACCTGACGTCGCTAAAGTCAGCGTTCATATCAGCATCATAAGTTACGCTTACCTGCACCTGATAATCAGTCAGGGCCCCGGCAGTTGAGCCGGTAATAGCGATTGCCTTGCGCCTGGGAGTCGAGTCAGGCCCAGGAGAAGCCGTAGAAAGATCCCCGGAAATTGTAATGGTTGTATCAAGCGGGTTAATGTTGCCATAGCTATCCTTGGATGAAAGTGTCTCGCTCCAGCCGACTCCTGCTGTTTGCGGGGTAGTGGTAGTAATCACGTATTCGGAGAAGGCGCCTGGGGCAACAACGATACTTGAGGATGTGCCGGTCTTAGAGTTGGCGTCGGTTACGGTTATGGTGATTGTGCCAGAGGAATTATCTTTGACGTAAATAGTAGCTAAGCCGCTGGATAGAGTGTATTGCTTGGAGGTATTTTCAGTGCCGTAAGTTGCATCGGTGTAGAACTTGGTAGTTGCTGATGATGATGAAGCGGTGATAACTGTGGTTGAATCCTCAACAGCGACAGTGCCGAGCGTATTAATGGCGCTGACTGTCTCGCTCCAGCCTGTTCCTACTAACTGGGGAGTGGTGGCGCTTACGGTATAGTGGTCGATTGAAGCAGGATTAACAACAATACTTCCTGAAACAGAAGAATTGGTGCCATCGGTAGCTGCCAGGTAAATGGTTTCAGCGACAGTATCTTTGGCATAGATAGTAACTAAACCGTCTGTTAAGCTGTAAGTTGTTGTTGGCGTAGTATAGTTATTATTAGTATAGAACAGAACCGAAGAAAGCCCGGCAAGCGCCTCTTCACTCCCTGCAGCCCCTATCGCAGGTTCGCTTGAAGCGTATTTACGTAAATAGGCAATACTGCCTGACTTGCCATACACAGCGCCTAAGTTATAGTTAGATGATACCGACACAGGAACAGAACTTGCGGTTGTCGTGCCATTACCCAACTCTCCTTCAACATTGGTGCCCCAGCACTTGCCAGAGCCGTCGGAAAGGAGCGCGCAGGTATGATAAAGCCCTCCTGTAATTGCCACAGCGCCTGTTAAGCCGGAAACAGCAACAGGAACATTACTTTGCGTGGTAGTCCCGTCGCCTAAACGTCCGTTGCCATTATGCCCCCAGCACTTTGCTGTGCCGTTGGAAAGAAGCGCGCAAGAGTGGCCATAGCCGGCTGTAATCGCGACAGCGCCGGTTAAACCGGAAACAGCCGTAGGAACAGTTTTATTTGATGTGGTGCCGTTACCCAATTGCCCGGAGCCGCCATAACCCCAGCATTTGGCTGTGCCGTCATTGATGAGGGCGCAGGTATGAGCCTCTCCAGAGGCAATTGCCGTTGCACCTGTTAAGCCGGAAACTGTTACCGGAACATAACTTGTTGTAGTCGTTCCGTCACCAAGCATACCGCTTCCGTTATCACCCCAACACTTGCCTGTGCCGTTAGAAAGAAGCGCGCAGGAATGATATTTGCCTGCGGACATGGTTACGGCTCCGGATAAGTTGGAAACAACAACGGGCACTGTACTTTGCGTGGTAGACCCGTTACCTAAACGGCCCTGATCATTGCTTCCCCAGCAGCGGGCTGTGCCGTCAGAAATCGCGGCGCAGGTATGGACAAGCCCGGCTGCTATTGAAACAACACTGCTTAAACCGGACACAAGGACAGGAACACTCTGGTTACTTGTGGACCCAATACCCAGCTGCCCATTATTATTCTCTCCCCAGCATTTGGCTGTGCCGTCGGAAAGAACAACGCAGGCAAAATATTGACCGCCTGAAATCCCGACAGCCCCGGTTAATCCGGAAACAGATACAGGGGTTGTGCTTCGCGTCGTAGTCCCGTTACCTAACTGGCCTGCGCCGTTATAACCCCAGCACATGGCTGAGCCGCCTGCCACAAGAGCACAGGAGAATGCCTCCCCACCTGCGATTATTCCTTCAGGCCTTAAATTAAAGCTTAGGAAAGTATTAGCGCCGTTACTTGCGGTTGCAAGAGCGGAATTGCCATAATATAGGTAAAGAGTAGTTGTATCAGGAGATGCCGGGATTGACGGAACCTTAACCCAGAATACAGCTGAAGTAGAAGCAGTATAAGAATCCCTGTAGTAGGAAAGGCTATCACCGTCTGCGTCGGCAAAACGGATATCGCTAAAATCAGCGTTCATATTGGCGTCATAAGCAACAGCCACCTGCACTTGATAATCGGTTAAGGCTCCGGCAGTTGAGCCGGTAATTGTAATGGCCTTACGCTTAGTGGTAGTGTCAGGCCCTGGAACCGCTGAAGTAAGATCAGCGGAAACCGTAATGGTTGCGTCAGTATCATAAGTATTGCCATAGGCATCCTTAGCAGTAATAGTCTCTGACCAGCCAACCCCCGCGCTCTGCGGAGTGGGGTTAGGGATATCGTAAAATATGGTTCCGCCCTGGACTGCGGATGCTGTGCCGTCTGCCGCACTTCCACTGCCATTGCTTCCGGCAGCTGCGGTTAAAGCGGAAAGTGATGAAGTATTAGTCCCTGTATAATAAATCTTTATTCTTCCGCCGCCTGCGCCGCCGCCTGCGCTTGCTGTAGAGCCGCCGTTACCGCCGTTAGCTGTTATGGAACCTGTTCCTGCAAAATCAGCGCAGGTAATCAATATGCTGCCGCCGCTTCCGGCGCCGCCGGAGCCTGCCGCAGAGGTTCCATCCACACCGTTAGCGGTAATTGAGCCGTTAACAGTTACTGTTCCGGTTGCAACTAATTTAATCGCGCCGCCGCCTGCTCCACCAGCGCCTGCTGCGCCGCCGCCACCGCCAGAGCCTAAACTAACCGGCTCTGTGAATGAGCCATAAGTCGCGCCTGCTGCGCCGCCATCAACACCCGCAGCGCCCGCGCCGCCATAACTTGCTCCGCCGCCGCCTCCGGTTGCGCTTCCTAAGCCGGCTCCGTCGCCAACGCCATTTGCTCCTGCTGCGCCGCCGGCATAACCCTGTCCGCTGGCGGTAATTGCTGATCCGGAATCAATCGTAATGCTGGCAGCCTGGATAATTACCCCTGTGCCATCAGTTGTATTTGAAGCTAAGGTTAAAGTTGAGTTGTTGCTTATGGTTAGGTTATTATAAATATGGGTTCCGGCATCCCAGCTGGTGCTTTCGGTAATGGTCAGGTCGGTTGC
>JBAZEK010000055.1 GCA_041653995.1 Dehalococcoidia bacterium | reverse complement strand
TAGTTATTCCAACCGTAACCCCAGCCTGGTCGGACATCAGCTTGGCTCTTATCCGGCTGCCTGCCGGTATTATCGGACCCTGTAACGGTACCGTGATGGAGCTGGTGAAGACCCCTGTCCTGGTAAAGGCGCACCGGCAGTATTCGGTATCCGCAGCGCCGTAGTAAAGCACTATTTCATAGCTGGCATTGGTATCCGGACCGCTTAATTCCGCCCAGTGCAGGTCAAAAGGATTTGTTATATCGGCAGCCGCTATTATATCGGCGCTGAAATCGCCCAGCGTCCAGGCGGCTCCGGCAGTCAATACTATCGGAACTGCGCCTGTCGGCCTTACGAACTGGGAACCGTGGTTGTGTTCGTAAAGCTCGTGCTGTCCGCCGTCACCTAGCTGTGCCATTAGCTACCTCGGACTCCATCAATTATGCGATACGGCAAAGTATTCCAGCCAGCGCCGACTGCTGCCTGGGTAATGGTAACCTTCACGTCCTGTTTGGAGTAGAAGCCCTTTGGTTGGACATCGGTATTGGCATCACGGGGAAAGGGAACTGCCACGGGCGAGGGCAGAGCTGCCGCCAAGAATGTTTCTGTATATATGGTTCTGTAGTTCGTTCCATCCACACGTACATCTACAGTAATTGTCGTATCTTCGCCAGCGCCGAAATTGGCACCGGTAAAGTCTATATAACCACCGGCGAAATAGAACGGATGGCTCTCACCGGTTCGCTCGTATATGGTTTGGGTAGTACCATCACAGGTAACAGAATTGGTCGGCTCTTCAGCCAGGTCGAGCATGGCATCGAGTTCATCGTCGAGGCTTTCCAGCGTTTCAGCCCCGCCACGGATGGTCAGAATTTCGTAAAGCATCGGGTGGATAAGCATTACCTGGTCGCCAACGGCAAGGATAGCACTGAAGGCGTTGTGGGTTATGGTGCCGGTGGCACTGACGTAATCAGTGATAAGCCGGTACTCGCCCTGGGGAGCGGCAGAAGCCCCGCCGTCGTCCCGAGCTACGAATACATACCAGCCGACAAAGAAATCGTTCTCGTAGCCCACAAGGTCGGTACTGGCGAAGTTATTGGCATCGGTGTAGGTGGTTACGTCAGCCAGCAGGTTCATGGACTGTTTGGCTACCTGTTTCAGGTAGGCGAGGGCATTGGTGGTAGTATCCACGATTCCGGCACCGGCGGCCACGTCACGCAGCCCGAGAGCGGTGTTGAGGGTGTAGTCGTTGACGGTAGCACCGCCAGAGTTATCGGTGATATTGCCAACGCCGTAAAGGTTGATAGCGCCGCCTACGCAGGTGACATTTATGGTAACGCTACCGCCGGACAGGTAAACATTGGTTACGCCGCCGGTCTGGGCATCGAGTATCAAGGAACCGGTCCATTCAAAGACATTGAGCGGATTAGGTGTTCCGACGGTGATAGTAGCGCTGCCCTGCCATCCAGCACAGTTATGGAAATCAACGGCGGTGGCACCCGCTTGTATGGTGCAGGCCTGGATAAGGCCTCGGAAGAAAGCACCGGCCAGATTGGTTGGATTAACCAGGAAGCCATCGTAGGTTGTTATCATACCGGTGCCGCCGTTAGCTCCGGTAATGCTGCAACGATGGAAAGAACAGCTATCAACATCCTGCCCGTTGAAATTGACGGTATCATCGGCATTGTAACGACCAGTACCGATGAAAGCGTACCCTTCCATGGCTGCCGGTACGATAAATTCACCGGCTATGGCTATCTTGTTAAGGTTATTGGCTATGGCTATAGTCCTGGCATCGGCTTCGGAGTTTACCGGAAATTCAGGCGTGCCGTAAGGGTAGGCGGTACCGGTTATGCCCGAGAATTCGTCGAACCAGACTGCGCCATCAGGATAGATTTCGGTTATGGTGGCAACAAGGGGGTGAAGAAGGATTACCTTGTCACCAACTGCTACTGGTGCGGTATAGGCTGGTGCGGTAAACGTGCCTGTAGCTGTAACATAGGCTGTAACTATCTGTGATTCGCCCTGTGGGGCAGCTCCACCTCCACCGGCATCCCAGAAGATAAAGGAAGTCCAGCCAACAAAGGCAGTTTCACCATAGCCAGATAGTCCGTCTACCGTAAACTGGTTGGCAGCGGGCACAGCCGTAACAACCCCATAGTAAGCTAGTCCGGCCACATCGCCCAGAGAGTCGCTTATCGCTTCAAGTGAGTCGGTAGTACGGTCAAAGGTAAGGTTACCGTCCTTTGACATTATCTGTAGTATTCTGCCCAGTAAATCTAAAGCCATCTTATTCCTCCAAAATAAAAGCCCACCAAACAGCTATACTGCGCCATCTAGTGGACTTAATCTTGCACTGACTCGGCATTTCTACCGGTTCTGGCGTGTTACCCTGCACCTAACCTCTTTGCATCATAGAATTCGCAGTATATGTCACGCAGTACACCGGCGGTCTGTTGCATTTCAATTCTTGCGCCATGTGTGCTGGCGATGTCGCCTATCTTGATTTTCTTGTGCTCGGTAGGCTGGGCATCCTTGTAGGCAGCCTGGTCGTAAACAACGAAGTCGCCATCCGCAAAGGACTTATGGGAAAACCGTATATTGATAATGTCACCTGCCTGCATTTCTGACAGGTCGATAATCCCATTCCACATCAGGAAAGCATCACTGGCAGTCTCTTCGTAGACAGTTTGCCAGGCGGCAGTCATGGCCTTTTCGCCCGATTGAGTCGAGCGTTTCAGGCGCAGAACCGGAGTGGCACCATAAGAAGTAGCCATATTATCCCCCCCTCTGCTCTACTGTGCATACAACGCCTTCTGTGGCAACCGTGCTGGCAATCCAGATGGAGTCGGCATAGTCAACTTTGTAGCCTATACCTTCATTGGCTATCAGCCAGTAAGATTGGTTGGGTTCCTGCGCATTGGATTCGGAATTGCTGACAAAGATATAACCCAGATTGGTGGGAAGAGCTTTGATTACCAATTCCACGTTGTCAGGCACAGTATATCGTGGAAGCTGTTTGGCAACCAGTGCGCCAGTGGTATAGCACGTAAATGAAAGAATCGTATTAAAATTTTTAAGCTGTGGAATATTGACGCTTACTGCCGGAGTGCTACCGCCGCCTGATTCAGGGAACTGTATATTGGCGATTCCGTCTCTTATATCACGCAGAAGCTGGACTATTTCGTTATCTGGTGCGCTGGAAGCCTCTACTTTACTGCCCATTTTGCCGAGTCCGTAACCGGCCAACCCAGCACCCACAGTTAAAGCGGCATTTTTACCGTTGTCACTCATATTCACCTCCGGTTGAACTATATTATGCTCTAAATATACTCAAAGTCAAGGGTTAGTATTCGCCTGGGAAAAGGTC
>JBAZEK010000054.1 GCA_041653995.1 Dehalococcoidia bacterium | reverse complement strand
TCGAAGAGGATCAGGTTTCAGGCAGCAAGAAATATACCTATCGTAAGCTGGGACCGGACCACTACCGGCACGCAACTAACTATTTCTGGCTGGCCTGTCAGGACCCGAAGGTCGTGGCCGACAACAGGCCGGATAAGGTGCGGGGCAGAAAGACTAGCCAGGCCGCTGAATGGAGTCCTTTTGATAATTAGACAGATCACACACGACGACATACCAAAGCTCATCGAGATAGGTCTCATGTGCCATCAGGAGAGCGAGTACAACATCATGTCATTCAGCGCCAATAAGTGTATTGCCCTGTGTGAGCGCATCATCTCAGAGCCACAAATGCTCGGCATGGTGACGGTCAAGGACAATGAGACCACGGGCGTGCTCGTTGCCGCAGCGATCCCAGCATATTTCTCGGATGAGATCAATGCAAGCGACCTGCTTGTCTATGTGCCACCTGAATACAGGGGGACGCGGGCATTTTATCTGCTGTGTCTGTCCTATATCGGCTGGGCGCGGACAAAAGGCGCGAGATTGATATTCCTCCGCAATACCACAGGCATTGAAGCCGACAAGGTGGGGCGCCTGTATGAGCGTATGGGATTCAGTCGGGTGGGGGGAATTTATAGGATGGAGGCATAGCATGTGTGATGTAGCATCAATATTCAGTTCACCTAAGACACCGGATATTATCACGCCGCCGCCGACACCAAAGAGTTCGGATACAGACGTAGAGGCGGCAGCGCAGAAGGAAAGAGAGTTGTCACGCAAGAGAAAGAACCGGAAGGCGACGATTTTAACGCAACTGGCAACGGATAGCGACGGCAATAAAACGCTGTTAGGTATGTAAAACAAAGGAGGAACGGGCAAATGAAAAAGTTTCTGCATGGATTACTGGTAATGTTTTTATGCGCGACCCTTTTCACGGGGGTTGCAACGGGGACAACCATCACGGATGACATGACCTTTGAAGGTCCCGTAACGTTCAAGGGGGCAATCGACCAGAGCGGGGCGAATATGTCAGTCACGCCGGCCGCTACAGGATACCTTAATATCCTGACAGGCAACCTCAAGGTGGGCAACGGCACGCCTACGACTACCCTCAACGGTGAGGATGCCTATGTAGAGGGCACATTCGAGGTTGATGGCGTACCGCGATTTGACGCGACCACTATGATACTGAGGGGCGTTACCTATACGTTGCCTGCTGCCGATGGTGGAGCAGGAGAAGCGCTTACCACAGACGGCGCCGGTACATGGTCATGGGCTGCCGCGGGTGGTGTCACCCTGGACGGCGCGTATGATTACGGTGGGGCCGGTGTGGGGCGGGCCATTACCGTTGATAGCGGCGCTGTGGCGCTCACAAACAACGCGGCGAACAACAACGGGATACTCACAATCAATAAATCCCCCGTAGGTGCTCAGTCCGGCGACGGCATTGTCGTTACAATGGGAGCACAGGCAAGCGGTGCGGGCATATCATTCGCCAACACAGGCTCAGGAAATGACATTACTGGTACGGGCGGTTTATGGGGCATCACCAAGGCGGGCGTTGCTACATTCTCATCGCTCGCGGGCCTTACTTCCGGTGTTACCATCAACGGCGGGACCATCAACCTCAATGTCGATTCAAATAATGCCACGAACGTCAATACTGGCACATCCACGGGAACCGTATCGATCGGCGGCGGCACGAACAGCGTAGGGATTAACTCCTCGGCGTGGGATATTACCACAGGCGGGGCGATATCAGGTGTTACCACTATCGGCATGAGCGGAGATCTTACCCTTTCGGCAGGCGATATACTCCTTGCAAACGGCAAGGCCGTGAAGGGGTCTACCACAACCGCAGAGACCATCAAAATACAGGCGTATGACGTTGACAATACGACCTATCGCGATGCAATAACCCTGACCAACGGCAACACGGTAGGCATAGCCATCGGCTCAAACAATGAGACCGTGGCGGTCAACTCAGCTGACTGGGACATTTCTGCAACCGGAGCCATGACAGGCATAGGCGCGATCACCATGGATGGCCTTCTGACGGGTACTCTTGGAGCAACCATCACGGGGGCGACAGTTAATCTCAATGCCTCCTCAAACTTTGCCGTCAACATCGGGACAGGAACAACCACGGGCACGGTAACCATCGGTGGAGCGGCAAACCAGCAGATTGATGTGGGGAACGGGGCAGCAGTAAAGGCCGTAAATGTAGGTTCCAGCAATACCACGTCGACAACGACCATTTTATCAGGTTCCGGGGCAATCAACCTGAACGCCTCGAATAACCAGCCTACGAATATCAACAGCGGGACATCGACCGGGACGGTAACGATAGGCAATGCCACGGGCCCCGCAGTCGTTACAGAGGTAGGCACGTACACGGTAAACCATGATGCCGCAACAATGACCACAGGCATCGGCACGGGCACTACAACCGGCACGGTAACGGTAGGCGGAGCAGGTGCACAGACTATCAACGTAGGCAATGGAGCAGCCGCTAAGACAGTGGCTTTAGGCTCCTCGAATACAACCAGCACGACCACGATCCTTTCAGGCTCCGGTGGTGCGAATATCAACGTAGACAACAACCAGCCGACAAACCTGAATACAGGTACTTCTTCGGGTACTCTCTCCCTCGGTGGCGCAACTGCAATAGTAACAGTAGGCGGGACGATATCGGGCGGATCACCCTTTGTTTTTGAAGGTGCAACTGCGAACGATCACGAGCTGACCCTTGCCGTAGCAGACCCGACAGCCGACGTAACAATAACCCTCCCGGACTATACCGGAGGCGTACCGCTGGCAGTCGCACAGGGTTCGACACAGACCTCACAGGCGGGGGCAGGAACAGCCGACGTAACAGGTTCAAGCCTGTCTATGGCTTCAGGATGGTTCAGCGCGGGCAAGACCCTGAAATACACGATTACAGGGACAAAGACAGGCGCAAACGCGGCAATGATCGTTCACCTCTATCTGCTTGATGCAACGGTAATAAGCCTTACCGCTTCGGATGCAGCGGCCGGCGACTGGGTAGCAGAGATCATAGTCCATGAGTATACCGACACGGCGCACCAGAAGATCACGGGCAAGCTCTTTGTGAATGGCAAGGTGGGCGTTGTTGACTATGCCGCAGCGACAAAAGATATGGCGACAGGGGCAACGACAATCAAAGCACAGATCCAGTCACAGAATGCAGGCGACACCGTAACGGCTGAATATGTGCAGATCGACCATTGGGTAAAATAGGGGGCTGATGTGCCTGTAGAACAGGACAATAAGCTCGTAAAGCTCATAACGGGCAGGCAGTCAAAGCTCGAAAGCGAGAAGACCAATTTCATGGACCGCCTGCAAGATGTTGCCGATTTGGTAGCCCCTCATCTTGAGGACGTGAGGG
>JBAZEK010000053.1:1348-3515 GCA_041653995.1 Dehalococcoidia bacterium | reverse complement strand
GGGCAGGTCGCGCCAGTTGATTTTCAGCCACGTTGTGCCGGACTTGATGGCTACAAAGAGCCCTTCCGGCATCAGTATCATTACCAGCATCAATATCAGGCCGTAGATTATGATGTCCAACTGAGGGAACTTGTTAAAGCCAAGCAAGACTTCATCGCTCAGGAATCGTGTTGTTCCGGCGCCGAAGATGGCGCCCCATATACTGGCCAACCCTCCGATGACCGCCATGACGACGAGCTTCACTGAGGCCAGGAAGTCGAACGACTGCGGGCTTACATGCCTGAGGTGATGCGCGAAGAGACTGCCGGCAAGGGAGGCGTAGACTGCACTTAGCACAAAAATCTTGACTTTAAACTGGGTCACATTTATGCCCAGCGACTCGGCAGCGGCCTCGTTGCCGTGGATTGCCCGCAATGCTCTGCCGGTGCGTGACCTGACGATATTCTGGGAGAGAAAAAGAATGGCAAGACAGAAGAACCAGACGAGAAAATAACGCTTGAAGCTGGTGTCAAAAGAGAATCCGCCGATGGATAGATAGGGAATACCGGACATGCCGTCGGGGCCGCCGGTGAATTGCACCATCTGGTTGAAAAGGGTCCACATGATAAGGCCTATGCCCAGTGTGGCCATCGCCAGGTAGTTGCCGCGCAGCCTGAAGATGGGATAGCCTATTATGTAGGCAAATGTGCCGGTAGCTATGGCGGCTATTACCATAGCAAGCCAGGGATTCAGGCCGTGGGTCTTGCTAAGAACGGCCGAGAAATAAGCGCCCAGGCCATAAAAAGCAGCCTGGCCCAGTGATACCTGTCCCGTGTAACCCATGAGCATGCACAGTCCCACCGTGATCATGGTGCTGATGCCGACGAATATCATTATGCTGGTGTACTGGCCGAGGAACCATTTGAAGGGAA
Source organism: Dehalococcoidia bacterium (assembly GCA_041653995.1). NCBI lineage: Bacteria > Bacillati > Chloroflexota > Dehalococcoidia > Dehalococcoidia bacterium. The sequence continues at coordinate 2,604 of JBAZEK010000053.1, read as the reverse complement.
CCAGCGCAAGAAATATTATCAGCGCAGCAACCGCGAGCCAGCTCCATTTTTTCTTTGCCCAGGCCAGTATCATGCCGCCCTCTCCGCTGCCGCCAGTTTCCCCGACCGTATCAGCAGTATCAGTAGCAGTACTACCAGCGCGATAACGTCTTTATAGGCAGAGGTGAACGGGCCCCAGTTAAAGCCGACGGCCAGGCTCTCGATGATGCCCAGCATTATGCCGCCGATAACTGTGGCGATCGGGCTCATGAATCCGCCTACGGCTGCGGCGACGAAGCCTTTAAGCCCCAGCATGACGCCCATGCCATAGCTGGCCATCGCCATTGGGGCTATCACTACTCCGCCGATGCCGCCTATGGCTGCGGCGATTATGAAGGCGATAAGCGCCATGGCTTTAGTATTGATGCCGACCAGGCTGGCAGCCTCAGGATTAACGGCGCAGGCCCGCAGCGCTTTCCCAACCATGGTGTGTGAAAGGAACAAATACAGCAGTATTGTTACCAGGAAGGTGATTCCGATTATCCAGAGTGCCTGTGGTTCTATGTAAGCGCCGAGGAATGAAATCGATCCGCGGCCGGTGAAAGGAGAAGGGCTCACGGCATTCACGCCGAACTGGTTGCCTGCGATACCCCTTATGAAGATCGCTGCCCCGATCGTGATGATAATAAGGCTTATTACAGATGCCCGCCGCGCCGTTCGTATCGCCAGTATATACATGAGGGCGCCGACTCCAGCTGCTATCAGTATCGCGATTATTAAGGCTAAGGGAACAGGTAGACCTGCTTCAACTGCCAGTACATATGATAGCATGCCGCCCAGCATGACAAACTCACCCTGGGCGAAATTGATAATCTGTGTGACGGAATAGATAATGGTGAAACCAAGCCCTATCAGGGCGTAGATACTGCCCTGTGTCAGGCCTGACATGAGATATTGAACAAACTGATCAGCAGACATTTAAAAAGTTCCCAAAGCCACGCGGCAATAAAAAAGGGGGGAAAGCTAAGCTCCCCCCCTCATAATATCAATAGTCTAGAGCACAGTCAATTTCTTACTGAGACACCGTCCATGTCCCATCGACTATCTCAATCAGTGCCAGAGAACCGGGTTGCATGCCGAGGTGGTCGGTGGGAGACATCGTGAAGATGCCGCTTATACCGATGAAATCGGTCGTTTCCTCAATCAAGTCTCTTAACTGGGCTCTGGCATCATCCAGGCTCAAGCCTTCGTCCAGGTCCTCGAGAGCATTCACAACT
>JBAZEK010000053.1:0-1338 GCA_041653995.1 Dehalococcoidia bacterium | reverse complement strand
CGTGACCGCCGAAGGTGCTGATGCTTTCTCCGGGATACTCAGCCAGGTACTCATCCCTGTACTCAGTAAGGACATCCTTCTGCGGGTCGCTTGCCGGAACCTCATCTACAACGAGTAGCTTGCCGGCAGGGAAGATGACGCCGTTTGCCGCGTCGCCGGCTGCATCGATGAAGTCCTGGTTAGCGATTCCGTGGCTGCAGAAAAGCGGTATCTCAAACTGTAGCGTCTGCATGTCTTTGGCTACCACGGCGGAAGCCTTGTCCGTATCCCAGCAGATAACCGCCTCTGCGTCCGTACCCTTTATATGGGTAAGCTGGGATATCATGCTGGTGTCGTCCGATCCGAACGTCTGGTTGTCTACAAGCGTAATGCCATAGGTGGCTGCTTCGGATTCTAGGTATGTTTTGCCGCCCTGGCCGAATCCGGAGGTTGAAGTTATGATGGCGACCTTAGTGACGCCGATGCTCTGAAGATATACGTAAATTTCGGTGACTACCTGTTTGTCCGTTTGCGGGGTCTTGAATACCCAGTATCTTTCCTCAACCGGCGAGGTGATGCTGGCGCCCGCGGCGCAGGATACCAATGGTATCTCCGCGGTTGTTATGGTATCGATGATGGCCATGCTGTTTCCGGTACCGGTGGGGCCAATGATGGCCAGCACTTCGTCCTCTTCGATAAGTTTAGTGGCCAGCGTGGCGCACTTGGTGGAATCGGTCTCGTCGTTGTAGATGATTACTTCGAGCGGATGCCCGTTTATCCCGCCGGCATCGTTGATTTTGTCAACGAGCATCTCAACGGTATACTCCTCAGGAACTCCCAGGTTGGACTGGGCACCCGTAGTAGAGAACAGCGCTCCTATCTTGTAGGCTTCTTTCTCTCCATTGTCCCCGTTTCCATCGCCGCAGCCGATAGCACACGTTGCAACCAGTGCTACGGCCATGAGGGCGAATAAGGATAATTTCAGATACTTTCGCATTTGACCTCGCTCCTTCTAATAAAATTTGCAGGCTTTGGCCTGCTTTAGAGCGCATTGAGGTGTCGCCGATTTTCCGCGCCCACAGGTAGAGAGTATAGCACAAGGTAAAATGCGATGCAACGGCACAGTTTCACTTCGTGTTTAATGAGCCCTGTTTTTCATGTGAGGTGGAGATTCCAGATCGAGCAGGCGTCTTTTCAGCTCGATGCCGGCGCTGAAGCCGGTGAGCCCGCCGTCTTTGCCGATGACCCGGTGGCAGGGCACGATTATGGGAAAGGGGTTGCTTTTAAGCGCCTGCCCCACGGCGCGGGCTGATGAAGGACTGCCGATGCGCTGTGCTATCCATTTGTAAGTTCGCGTTT
>JBAZEK010000052.1 GCA_041653995.1 Dehalococcoidia bacterium | reverse complement strand
GGCTATCGCTGGAGTGACTGCATCATAATACCATTGATTCCACAGGATTGCCGTTCCAGTACCATCCATGTCAGCCGCGTGCGCGGAGTTCGTGATGACAAGGACGTCGGTCACGCTCTTGGCAACGCCAGCCGTCGTCGCCGTGTACGAGGTCGGCCCGGTAACATCGCCCCGCAGAACCGTGCTCGTGATACTCGTATTCCCCAGCGTCGCCGTGTTGCTGCCCGCGCCGATCGCGTTGTAGCCGATCACGATCTCGTTTGTGTCTCCAGACGCATAGGCACGAGACAAGCCGCCGAGATAGACGCACTGCGTAGCGGACACGTTCTGATCGGTCCCCGCTCCGTAATATCTACCAGCAGATACTCCGATCGCTATATCGTAGTTCCCGTTCATGCCGATCCCGGCCGCATATCCAGATACAACACTGTTTTTTATCGATGTAGCGTCTCTGGCTGCTATGCATCCGATGATGACATTGTTCCCATACGCCCCCACCACACTAGATGCAGCGGAGTATCCGAGATAGACAGAGTACCCAGTATTCGTTACCGCCGCACCAGCGGATGGACCTATACAGACGACCTGTTCGGCTGTCATCGACAGGTTACCGCCACCGCCGAAATTCCAATCATTTTTCGCGGTGATTGCGGAAACGGCCGATATAGCGTTGTACGTGAACGCCCCACCCGTCGCCACACCCATCGACGTCGCCCCCAGCGCCCCCGTCGTCGCGTTGTACGTCAGCGCCGCGTCGGTTTTCCCGGCCAAACTCCCGATCGCCGCCTCGTACAGCCCGACGTAGCATGTGGCCGAGGCGGTGTCCGCTACGGTGACGGTAGCAGCGTTGCCCGCCGACGTCGCGTAACCGTCCTTCAACCCCGCCACGGCGTTGAGCAACGACACCTCGCCGAACGCAGTGTCGAACGCGCTCCACTCCACAATCGAATCCGACAGCACGAGGTCGCTCGCGTAGGTCGATCCCGCCTTGTAGCCGTCCGACAGCGTGAGCAGCGCCGCGCTCGATACCGCCAACGTGCCCGCCGTGATCGTCGACAGCGTCAAGTCCTGCGACGTCGCCGACACGTTGCACGCCGCGCCCGAGCCGTCGATCGAGAACCCGCCCGACGCGTCCAGTGTTACCGCGACGCCGTCCAAATCGAGCACCGCCGCCGACGTCACCGCGAGCGTGCCGCTCGTCACGGTCGTGAGCGTGAGGTTGTTCGAGGTGACGCGAAACTCCGACGCGTGATTCGCGCGAATCGTAACTCCCTCAGACGTGTTGATCCCGACGGATGTAAATTCCGACGACAGTGCCAACGAGTTTGCGGCGGTGTGATTCAGTCGGAAATAGTCCGTCCCGTCCTCGACGTGAAACCCGTCGGCCGTTCCGGTCGCGCCAACCAGATCCACTACGAACGAGTACGCCCCGGTCTGCGCCCACGTCACGTCGCCAGCATCAACCGTGACCAACGACGCCCCGCCGCTCGCGTTGTACGCCTCGTCCAGCGTAACGACAGACGTCGCGCACTGGTTCATCGCGTTGAGCAGCGACACCTCGCCGAAGTTCGCTTCGAACGTCGTGTACTCCGCCGCGTTCAGCGCCAGATACAGCGCCCCCGCGTAACCGCCACCGGCCTTGTACCCGTCCGTGAACGAGATGAGTCCGGTGCCCGCTTGGAGCGCCAGGACCGACGTCGTGTTCGTGCTACCAACCGTCACCGTACGCGCCGATGCACTGTTCCCGAGGCTGATTGCTCCCGTGTTGGCAGCGCCGCCAATCAGGATGTCTCCCCCAGCATCCACATAAATTTGATTCTTCGCGTCGATGTTCAGAGTAGCAGTTCCGGCACCTACGTTCGTTGATCGAATTGTGATAGCATTGGCACCAGCATCATTTGCATCAGATATGATACCGACACCAGCAGGAGAACTGATCGTTGCAATACCAAGAGAGACGACATCGAAAGTCAGCGATGTCCCTATATTCACGGAACCGAAATCTGCCGTAAGGTTCAGCGTGTTCGCCGCAGCATGTGTAAGTCGTAAATAATCAGTTCCATCCTCAATAAAGAACCCATCGGCAGCTCCGGTGCATCCGGCGAGATTTGTTACAATTGAGAACGCTCCGGTTAAATTCCAAGAAACGTCACCGGCATCAACTGTAATGCTGCTGGCACCGCTAGATGCATTGTAGGCTTCATCCAGTGTAACAACAGAAGTAGCGCACTGGTTCAATGCATTCAACAGAGAAACTTCCCCAAAATTCGTCTCAAACGTACTCCATTCAGCCGCTGCATCAGACAGAACAAGGTCAGTGGCCCAAGTGGAAGCTGCTTTATATCCGTCTGTTAGAGTCAACAGACCGGCAGACGCTAAATACAAAACACCGGAAGTAACTGTACTGATTGTCAAATCGTTAGACGTTGCCGACACGTTGCACACAGCCCCACTGCCGTCTATCGAAAAGCCGCCCGTCGCATCCAGCGTCACAGCAACGCCATTCATATCGAGTATCGCCGCTGATGTGACAGCAAGTGTGCCACTCGTAACAGTCATGATAGTGAGGGTATCTCCCGTCACACGAAACTCGGATGCGTGATTTGCACGGAAAGTAACTCCATCGGACGTGTTGATCCCGACACTCGTCAATTCGGCGGATAACGCAAGAGCGTTGACCGCCGCGTATCGTGCGCGGAAATAATCCGTGCCATTCTCTATCAAAAACCCATCTGTGGAGGCACCAGTTGTAGCAGTCAAATCCAGCACAAACGAGTACGCCCCGGTCGGAGCCCACGTCACGTCCCCAGCGTCTACTGTAATCAGCGATGCCCCAGCACTCGCATTGTATGCCTCATCCAATGTGTAGGTTGTAATAACAGCAGCAGTAAGCCAAGACACGCCATTATACCACTCAAGCAGACCGGCACCATTCACACGAACCATACCAGCAGCCAAACCAACAGGCGCATCCTTTGTATCTGGCAACAACAGAGCTGACTCAGAATCTGCGGTTCTGTCAAAATTAATTCGTTTTCCTACCCCAACTCCCATATTTGTTCTGAGATTAACAACCGTATCTCCACCAACAGCGGTTGTACCAATATTTACAACATCATTAGCCGTAGAAAACGTACCACCCAACGTAATGGTGTCTCCGTCTCCACCACCAAGAGTAACATCCCCATCCCCAATAATAGAGCCGCCATCTACAATAGTAAGAACACCCTCAATATCAACATCTCCGGGAAATGTAGTTGTTACACCCGCCTGACCAATAGTTATACCAGAAGCATTAGTCCTCCCGATAGAAAGAATGACGGCAGCACCCGTATCCACACCACCAATTTGAATAATGTCCGCATCCAAAGCATTACGAACTTGCCCCAACTCACGAATAAGTGCCCTAACATCTGCCATAATTACACCTTCTTAAAAGGTTTCTTTCCACGAACTGAAGAACTGTCGTAATACGCCTGTTTATATTCCAACTTTTCTGCATTCTTCCCCGCAGC
>JBAZEK010000051.1:2895-3568 GCA_041653995.1 Dehalococcoidia bacterium | reverse complement strand
TCGGGAACAAGGCAGCCTGTTGAACGCCATATAAGGCCCGCGTTTTTTCCACGTTTAAAACAGCTAACCGCAGGTCCCGATTATTTTCAAGGGCCAGTTGGATGATCTGCTGAAGCTTTGGGTCGGTAAAAAACTCCCGCCATTTGAGTTGCGGAGCATCTACAACATTGGCTGCCGGCTGCTCCTTCGGATAAGCATTTCCTTTAGGCCACTGCTCAGGAACTGCCGGCCCCGGCCGGTTGTATTTCGGGGCCAGGGTGCAACCGCTTAAACAAACAATAATTCCTAAAATTAAAACGGGTATTTGCTTCATTTAATGTTTTTCCCCGGAATCAATAATATTCGAAGCAACAGTTACAGCCTGCGCCGGTTTTTGTTTCCTTCGGCTAAAAAAACGGGTCACCAGGATAAAAAACAATGGGATGAAGATAAGGTCAATGAAGGTAGCCGAAAGCATTCCGCCGACAACTGCCGTTCCAATGGCATTCTGGGCGCCTGCTCCTGCGCCGGTAGTTATGGCCAGCGGCAAGACACCGAAGAAGAAAGCCATGGAGGTCATGATAACCGGCCGGAAACGGGTTCTGACCGCTCCCAGAGTTGCCTCAACCAGTTTTTCTCCGTGTTCCAGGCGCTGTTGCGCGAACTGGATGATCAGGATGGCATTTTTAGTCGA
>JBAZEK010000051.1:0-2885 GCA_041653995.1 Dehalococcoidia bacterium | reverse complement strand
TAACCCTAAGGTAGTCAAGAACCCGATCTGGAAGTAGACGTCATTAGGCATGCCGCGTAAACTCGTTGCCAGCGTCGCTCCGAAAACGCCCAGCGGAAGCATTAACAGATTAACCATCGGGATACTCCAGCTTTCATATAGCGCTGCCACGCACAAAAAGATGATCAGAATAGAAAAAACATAAAGCGGGCCTGTCTGTGCTCCGGCCTGGCGTTCCTGGTAAGAAAGCCCGGTCCAATCATAACCAAACTCCCGGGGAAGCTTAGCAGCAATCTGCTCCATAGTCTTCATTGCTTCTCCTGAACTTTTTCCCTTAGCTGCTTCGCCTAGGATATTAATAGAAGGGAAAGCATTGTAACGCTCTAATTTCGGAGACCCGAAAATCCAGTGGCCGGAGGCAAACGAAGAATAAGGGACCATCTTTCCCTGGGAGTTACGCACATAAAGATGCTTCAGGTCTTCGGGCAGCATACGGTAAGGAGCATCCGCCTGGATGTCTACGTGCTTGATCCGGCCGTCTTTAATAAAATCATTCACATAGCTGCTGCCAAAAGCAGTAGAAATCGCATCCTGAATAGCAGCAATCGAAACACCCAGGCTCCCGGCCTTCTCCCAATCTATATCAATCTTATATTGAGCCACATCTTCCAGGCCGTTTGCCCGCACGCGGGTTAAGCGCGGGTCATTATACGCCATCTCCAGGAGCTTATTCCGGGCTTCCATCAGCTTCCCGTGCCCTGCGCCGCCGCGATCCTGCAGCTGGAAATCAAAACCTTTAGCGCTGCCTAATTCAATGATTGCCGGGGGAGAAAAAACAAAAACCAGCGCCTCTTTATAAGACATAAATTTCTTCATGGCCCGGTCGGCTATCGCGTCTGCCTTTAGCTCCGCCTTCTTGCGCAGATCCCAGTCCTTAAGCTTGATAAAAGCCAAACCGGTATTCTGTCCGCGGCCGGCCTGGTTCATCCCGGAAGCAGTTAAAATAGATTCAACTGCTTCTTTTTCATTATCTATAAAATATTGCCTGACCTTTTCCATTACCGCTTCCGATTGTTCCAGGGTAGAACCCGAAGGTAAATTGCCCATAATAATTAAAACTCCCTGGTCCTCATCCGGCAGATAACCCGTAGGCATCCGGATAAGCAGGAATAACATTGCTGCCACGATTATAAAATAGAAAAAGATATAACGCGCGCTCTTATTAAAAGAATGGCCTACCAAACGCACATATAAGTCGCGGACCCGGAAAAAATTCCGGTCAAACCAGCTAAAGAACGGCCGCAGCAGCCAGATCCCTCCTTCGGCAGGCTGATGGCCTTTGGCTACCGGTTTCAGGAACGTCGCGCAAAGGACCGGAGTCAGGATTAAGGCTACAACTACCGACAGAAGCATGGAAGCAATGATGGTGACAGAAAACTGGCGGTAAATAATACCGGTGGAACCTGCGAAAAACGCCATCGGCCCAAAGACCGCCGAGAGGACCAACCCGATACCGATCAGCGCGGGAGTGATCTGTTCCATGGATTTAGCGGCAGCCTCCCGCGGAGAGAGACCCTCTTCCCGCATCAGGCGCTCTACGTTTTCGACTACGACGATCGCGTCATCTACGAGTAAACCGATAGCCAGGACCATGGCGAACATCGTCAACATGTTAATGGAAAAACCAAAGAGCCCCAGCGCGGCGAAAGTCCCCAACAAAACTACGGGCACGGCAATCGTCGGGATAAGCGTCGCCCTTATATTCCCCATAAATACATACATAACCAGAAAAACCAGCACGATTGCCGCAGCCAGGGTCTTAACTACCTCTTTGATAGCTACGCGGGTAAAAGGCGTAGTATCATAGGGATAATTTACTTTCATCCCTTGAGGAAAATAACGGCTTAACTCTTTCATCTTCGCTTTGATTGCATCTACCGTATTCAGCGAATTAGCCCCGGGTTCCTGGCGGATAGCCAGGGCTGCCGCTGGCTGGCCCTTATTGAAGTAAACCTTTATATCCGCCTGGTCGCTGCCTAATTCTGTGCGGCCCACATCTTTAATCCGGATGACCGAACCATCAGGATTGATGCGCACAGGGACATTGGAAAACTCCTCGGGAGTCTTAAGCAGGCTTTGCACTATAATGGAAGCATTCAAACGCTGGCCGCTTACTGCCGGAGCGCCTCCGAACTGGCCTCCGGAAACCTCAATATTGTAATTCTTTAACGCCTGGGCAACATCTTCCACGGTCAATCCGAAGCTCGTCAGCTTCTTAGGGTCAAACCAGACACGCATAGCGTATTCGCTGCCCATACCCTCGGCTTCGCCGACTCCGGGCACGCGCGCCAGGACCGGCTGGATAACACTGATCATATAATCGCGCAGATCAATTTCGTTCATGCTGCCGTCTTCGGAGACCAATCCCACAATTATAAGATAATTATGAGTAGACTTTTGCACTGAAACACCCCTGCGCTGCACTGAATCCGGCAGGCGCGGCATAGCCAGTTGAAGCTTGTTTTGCACTTTAGACCAGGCAATATCCGGGTCAGTCCCCGGAGCAAAGGTCAATTCAATAGCCGACATACCGGAGGAATCGCTTGAGCTGGACATATAGAGCATCCTGTCCAGGCCGGTCATTTGCTGCTCAATGATCTGGGTTACGCTATTCTCCACAGTCTCTGCCGAGGCGCCGGTATAAAGAGAGCTTATGCGGATTGACGGCGGAGCAATAGGCGGATATTGCGCGACAGGCAGAGTATAAACAGCCAAACCGCCTAAAACCATTATCATAATGGCAATTACCCAGGCAAAAACAGGGCGTTCAAGAAAGAATTTTGATAGCATAAAACCTCCGTTAACCCTTACCGCTGGAAACTGCAGCTACCCTGACCGAGCTGCCG
>JBAZEK010000050.1 GCA_041653995.1 Dehalococcoidia bacterium | reverse complement strand
AGTCTTTGGTGGCCTGTCGCATGGGGATTCCCTCAAGGGCGAAGACTTCCGCAGTAGACTGCCCAGAGTCTCTAGAAGGAGTCCAGGCGTCTGTGTCGGCCACTGTGTATTCGATTTCTTCAGGTGATCCGTCGTCATGCTTCGATAACCTCTTTATCTCGTCCGCTTGCTCTTTGTCGGTAGTCCGGTGCGGGTAGTACTCTCGATAGCAGACAGCCCATCCATCAGGACTGATAGCGTACCACTTCATGCAGGCGTAGGAGGAGAATCCAGGGTCGTATACCCTGACCCTCTTCCATTCCTTCGGTGGCCGCCAATTCTTCAGTATGTGAACGTCCTCGTTCCACTCCTCGAAGAACGCGCCCTCGCCGACACTAAACGCCTCTTCGAAGGTACAGTTGTGAACTAGGATTCCATTTGCCCCGAAGGCATGGAGGGGGCCGTCGATTGTTAAGTCGTATACCCTGTGAATGCCAGCATCCTCAATGGCTGCCACATAGTCAATACCCACGGGACGTCTGCGAGAACGCCTTCTCCTGCTCAGTAAATGTTCTGCGATGCCCCGTTTCCTTGCTGAGCGAAAACCAATCTCTTCGCAGAACTTGACACTATCAGGAGCAGATAGCCACAAGACGCGCCCAGTGTACTTGTGCCCGTCGGGATGAATCTTGTCTGCGCATCTGATCGATGACTCAATGCCAAAGGCCAGCAGCAATGTTTGAACGTCGCGCAGGAAGTTCTCATACTTCGAAAACAGTGTTACGGTGCTTTGGTATTTGTAGGCGCATCCATCCGATTCAAAGAGGGCAGACAGGAATTCCCTGACAACCTCGTGTGGGCTGCGCAGAATCGCTGGGGGGACGCACACCTTGCGCATCCATCTTTCAGGATCTCCTTTTGCTCCCGCCCTCCTGAGTGCGCCCAGTCTGTATAGTAGGGGAAACCACTCTTTGTCGTTTGAGCGGAGGTTAATACACCCCTTCTTACTTCCCGTCAGTCTACGTGTTGGCTCATGTCCAACCAATGAGACGCATAATCCAGAAATCTCATTAGCGACATCTTCATCAAGAGCACAGCATGCAAAATCAACGGTGGTACTGCCCTTGGCGTCGCGCCTGTATGAGCCATCGCCCATGTAGTAGCCGAGAAACCGAGCCATGTCCAGTCCGATCTGGGTTGAACAGGTATAGGCAGGAATGTTGTTCCAGACAAGTGAGTAGGCATGCTCAGCAAGAATGGGCTGGCTAAGACATAGCGCGTCACCGACTTTGAGCAGATTGGCTGGCACAAAACCCGCAGGGGTCTTTACTCGGTGGTCCGGCGTGACAATCAACTGCCTGCCAGTATCAGTCGAAATCCTTATTGTCGGACGTTCTCCCTTGTCGAGGAGTGCTTTTGCTGCACCAGTCTCTGTTCTCGTCGCGTCAGCAGCATCTTCGATGGGGATTATGCCTTTGTCCGTTGACACGAGAGTTCCAGCGGCGACACACGGGTATTCGGCCCTGTACGTGTTGGGCAAGTCCTGCTTCGTCTTCTCGTACCATTCTTTCGTCCGTCGGGGATCGGCAAACCACGGCAAGAAGACGAGGATGAAGTTGTTCAAACCGGCCCTTGCTTTCAAACATATCTCCTCGAACAGCGTTCCCCTCTTGGCCGTTGAAAGACCAATGACCTGACCACCTGTCGGACGGTTGATTGTCGGGTACGCCGCAGAGTAGATCTCCTTCGCGTACTCTTGGAACGCCCACTCATCGAGTATCACAAGGGACGCGGTAAACGAACGTCCCGCTCCCGGAGCGGACGCCATCGCCAGGAAGGTAGAGGGTTCCGCGCCCGCGTGAGATATAGTCACGGTGAGGGTCGTGGCTTCCCACGTCGGGCGCGGATATAGGGGGGGTGCTTGGGATTTTTCGATAGTAATCCACTTCGGCAAATGACGGAGGATGAACACGACGCGCCGCACTAACTCCTTCGCGTCCGGCGTCTCTTTCTGCGACAAAGCGACAACAGAGAAGCCGGGTGTGAATATCATCTTCCACACGGCATATGACAAAGCGAGCCAGGTCAAACCCAACTGCCTTGCCTTCAAGACGACAATGAGACGGTCGTCGATGAATGCGTTTACTGCTTCAACCTGCTTCTCCCACAACTTGAATGGTATCGCCAAACCCGACACGTCGCGGTCCTCGATCTGCACCCATCGTTCGATGAAGGTGCGGCAGTCCGCTTTCGCGTCGAGCCACCATCCCTGAATCTTCTTGGCAATCTGTAGGTCGTTCATGGGTTCACCTCAAAAAAATAGAAGCCCCCAACCTTTGCGGTCAGGGGCTTCGTGAGCCTCACGTAGAAATCTGATTTATCGTCTTACACCTTGGGCACTTCACTTCAATCTCAGTAGGCGGCGGTTTCTCTCGAATCAATAGGAGCAGTTTGCCGCAGTTCACACAGCGGATCTCCTCCACCCTACCAACTCCTCCACGTCGCTCTCAGCGCCTCAGCCTGCTTTAGAGGATCTTCGTCGTAGTAGTTTGTCTTCAGCAGGATCAGCCTCGGTTGTATTGACTCAGCCACAGGACAGTGCGCCTTGTACTGACCGAACGCAGGTTCTTGATACGTCAGTCTCCATGCGGCGTAGAACGGGTCACCGCCTAATTGGATGAACCTCCGTCGAAACTCCTGCCACGAACATGGCGCATCTTCGCTCAACAGGATGGGATAACACCAATACGTGTGCGTGTGTCCCTCGGGAACATACTGTGGTATGAGCCAATCACACCCCTCAATAGCCATTGAGTAGAGCCGCGCCGCATCCAACCGCACTGACAGCAGTTCCTCCATTCGCTCGGTCTGCCCTAAAAGAACAGCAGCCTGTAGGTCGGACATGCGGTAGTTGTAGCCTATCATCGCGTGACGCGCATAGTTGGGGTCCTGGATCGTGTCCTTCGTGATACGACCCTGCTTCGCCGACAGAGAAGCGTAACCCAATCCACTGAACTGTCGCATGCGGTTGGCTAGATCCTCGTCGTTTGTAAGGAGGATGCCACCCTCGCCTGCGGTGAGATGCTTACTGCTCTGAAAGGAGAAGGAGGCGGCGTGACCGAATACGCCCATGCCGGGTTCGACGCACTCAGCATCATCTTCCAGCACAAACAGGTCTTTCAGGCAGTCCAGCCTGACAAGTGAATCAAGCAGCCCGAAAATCGTCACGGGTATGACCGCCTTCGTTCGCTTGGTGAGCGGCCATTTGTCGGGGCTGAGTAACCATGTCTTAGGATTGATGTCCCCCCACACCGGGGTCGCCCCGCACTGTACCACCGCCATTGCGGTTGAAGCCATCGTTAAGGGTGGCACTATCACCTCATCGCCGGGACCTACACCCGCCGCCGCCAATGCGGTGTGCAGCGTGGCTGTGCCGTTGACGCAGGCTACGCCATACTTCGCGCCTATCTTGCGAGCGAACGCCTCTTCGAACCGTCGAACCATCGTGCCCGCATACGACGTGCGGAGTTGGTTGCGGAGCACCTCGTTGACGTAGGAGCGTTCGAGATCGGTTATCCTCACTCTCTCCCCTCCCCCAACACTCACATGTTAATGCAGAACTCGCTCACCCAACCCCTCCCCTTATCTCCCTCATCCTGAACCCCTCCGACAGTCTCGCGTACAACTCTCTCGCTCTCTCCAGGTCCTCCGGCGTGTCCACCGTCAACCGAATGTGTCCTTCGTTGCGGTCGTTCTTC
>JBAZEK010000049.1 GCA_041653995.1 Dehalococcoidia bacterium | reverse complement strand
GGATCAGCAATATAGATGGCTGGCTTTTCACCCCGGAGACCATAGCCGGACATCTCGGCAAATCGTAGTGCCGGGTCATGTGACCAGAAGATGCCCTGCTCCCACAGGGGCTTGCTGTTTTTCCATTGTACTATGGTGCCACTGACAAACTGCTCCCCCTGTGGAGTAACATGGGCCAGGCCGCCCCCGGTCTCCTGCATTAGCCGCGAGCGGCGGAAGGTTATCAGATAGTCCGGTGTCTCCAGTACCAAGCTATTGCCCTCACGCATCATAGCATTCATTATTTTCTCTCTAGCAGCCATGGCATCGGTAGCAGAGTCAAAGTTCTTTAGGGGAATCTTCACTGTGTGCCAGATATCGGAGATTACTGATTCGGGTATCTTGGAGGGATGTACCAATGTTTCCAGCGGGCCAAGGATAGACTTGATCCTGCCTGTAGTGGCTGTAGCCAGCTCATGAGTATGTATAGGGACAGCCCGCAGGCCGGTAACCGTTTCTCCGGCGACAGTGGTTGCTGGCCGGAACATCCTTGTGCCGGCTTCCGGCAGATCAGGCGCCCAGGCTACAGACTTCCACAGTTCTCCAGTGGCTAGATGCCCCTTAGCGATCTTAGACGGCAGGGAAAGCGCCCTCCATGCATCAGCAGTCATATCGGCAGGCTTGCTGATGCTCAAGCCAAATACTGCACCGGCGGCACCTTTTATTCTGGCAGCGCGGGCAGCTCCTGCTCCCTTAATAGCTACAGTAACACCTCTAGCTCCTCTACCGGCAGCACCGAAGATGGGTATAAGCATCATGGCATCAGCAGCTATGCTCATAGCCTTCATGCCTGTACCCATGTTGTCCCAGTGGCGCACAGTGGCGTATCCGGGGACCGTCCAGTCAAGGTAAGTGTTGGCGATGTTTTGTGCCAGTGCCTTAATTCCGCTATGCTCTTGACGAATAGCGGCCAGCCGCTCAGTATGTGCCTGCTCAGTGGCGATCCTGACGGTTTCGCGGCCCTCTTCTGTTTGCCCGAACATCTCCATGATTTCTCCGGGGGAAAGCACATCGTCGGCCATGATGGCTGCCAAGTGGTAGTCTCCTTCAGGAGTGATATACCTGGGGTTGGACGGGTCATCGGCGGCGCTTATTTTGTCCTGAATGGACTGTATGCGCTCTACCTGGGCGACTTCAGCTTCATAATGCTTCCAGTCGGCCACGGCCTGGGTGACATCTTCGGGCTTGAAGCCTATCATGATTGCCTGCTGCTCGGTGATAGTTCCGGCAGAGACTGCCTGGCCTACGCCAAACTCAGTAGTGCTGACTACCTGCACTGCATTGACATACTCCTTGGCCTGTTGCACGTTTTCCGCCAGTCCCAAGATCAAAATGTCGGTGCGGTCCAGGACACCTTGAACAATAGCTTCGTGGATGTTCATGTCCCCCAGTTTCTGCTGTATGTTAGCCAGTTGCCGATACTGTATCAGCTCATTTGGGCTGAGGTTGAATACTTGTGCTATCTCCTGCGGAGTAACAACCCCGGCGGCCAGGGCACCTATCACATCGTATTCTCCTCCATATCTGTATCCGGTTTCCCCTGGAGGACCGTATGTCGTTTGGACAGGCACAAGGTTTTCGAAGCCGCTTTCCCGCATAGTCATTAACACATTATGCCGCTGGCGCAGGCTGGCTATTTGTGACTGGCTCCACCCGAGGGCCTGAAGAGTCTCGTCTGATGCACCATGACTGATAATAGTCATCCACCTGTCGTCGTCTACCTGCCCATTGGTAACGTAAGGAGCTACTGCACGGTCCTGCAGCGCCTGCTGATAGGCTTCTGCCCGTTGCTGTTGCTCGCTTATCCATGCCTCATATCCGGCAGTGCCCTGAGTGAAGAGGATATTGCGGGCCTGAAGATAGCTCAGCCCTTCTGGAGATGTCAGCCAGGCAGACTGCTGCTCCGGGGTCATGGACTGGACATGTGACGGCAAATCCCAGAAACTGCCGTGGGGTACATATTCGCCGCTGCCCAACCGCTGCATGCTGTCCAGCACACCTCTCCAGTCAGGAATCATTTGCCATGCCTCGTATTCCTGCGGGGGAATCCATGCACCGTTGGGAAGCTGCATCCAGCCATATTCGGGAAGCTCACCGCGTTCCAGCTTGATCATGAGGTTCGCCAGGTAGGCATTGGGACGGTACTCCCTCTGGATGGTGTTATAGCTTTCAAGGCCATGCTGCGTAATGTACTGCTGATCTTCCTCCGGTAGGGCTTCCCAAGAAGTCCTGTCGATGTAATAGGCTAGCTCCTGGTCCCTGTAGTTGGGAGACATGATATGTTTTTCAGGATCGAAGGCGGCGGAATCGCTGTGGTAAGTGATTTCAGGGAAGTCAGGAACCATCTGCCGCAACTGTTCTCTGGCCTGGGCTCTAGCTTCACGGTAGATTTTGCCGGAAAACAGGTCCTTTGATGTAGTTTCCAGGTCCCGGTTGAGATGCTGGATGCCGAATTTCTTGACTATTTCCTGCGCCATGGGGCTGAGCTTGTCGAAGTCCTCCAGGGACATCCATTCGTCTTTTCCTACCTGCACATGATCCCGCTCGAACTCGGCCTGCTTCTGGGCGTTAAAAGTATCTACGCCCATCTGCATCAGCAGCTGCTGGTCCTCAGAGGAAAGATTCTCGAAGTTGCTGCGGGGCACCCACTCATCGGTGCTGAGCTTGATGTGGGTGGATTCCAGCCGCTTTTCCTGAATGGCGTTGAACTTGTCCACGCCCAGCTGGCGCAGGGCATGCTGGTCTTCAACTGACAGGTTATCGAATGCTTCCTGCGATACCCATTCTCCAGTGCCCAGTTGCACGTAGCCGGCGGCATCTTCCGGCTGAGCCACATGTGATACCCATTCCTTA
This sequence comes from Dehalococcoidia bacterium, assembly GCA_041653995.1. Lineage (NCBI taxonomy): Bacteria > Bacillati > Chloroflexota > Dehalococcoidia > Dehalococcoidia bacterium. Next base: position 857 of record JBAZEK010000049.1, on the reverse strand, counting down.
GCCCTGACCTGCACGTAACCGGCGGCATCTTCCGGCTGAGCCACAGCGGTTATCATGGTACCGGGAATGCTCGACAGGGCTGTGGAGGCTATGGCGGCGGCCTTTTCCCTGTATCCCGGCAGGTCGGCTAACTTTTCAGCGGTTCTGGCAGTAGCTATCTGGGCTCCACGCACCGCTTGCTTGCGGGCTTCGGGCATGGCAGCTACTTTCTGCGGAGCTTCCCGGGCAGCGGCCCGGCGCTCGGCTCTTCTCCGCTCAGCAGACAGCGGCACGATGGCCATATTCCCTCCTGTTGTCCATGACACATTTAGGAAGGGTGCAGTTTATGCAGGAAGGCCCCCCGGCAGGGCATCCAGTGTCAATGTCGCGGCTACCTTTTTGTGAAGGCACTATGCTGATGTCTAGACGGCAGGTTCTGCACCTGATGCGGCTGCCGCCGTTTTTCCAGATCCTGTCGGAACCACACCGCGGACAGCGTTGGGTCATGGCTGGAGCTCCGATTCAAGCTCGTTGATGCGGGCATAGGCTTCATCCAGCGACTTCTGAAGCTGGCTGATCTTGTATTCGTAGGTCTGCATCCGGGCAATGAGGTCGTCTACGCGGCCGGTGAGTATCTCCAGCTTCTGACTTACCGTGAGCGGCTGGTTGCCGGTGGAGGTAGCGTCCGGCGTTTCATTATTGTTGCGGGTGAGGCAGGCCCCGATGCCCGCGCCGATGATGATGAGGGCTACCAGCCCGATGATTATGTATTTAGCCATGCCGGTTGTCGTCCTTCTTCCACTTTTCGGGCGCAAACTAGCGGTCTGGAAAAAGCAGCAAGGGGCAGCAGGCTACAGTGAATATAAACGGCAGTCAGG
>JBAZEK010000048.1 GCA_041653995.1 Dehalococcoidia bacterium | reverse complement strand
GTGTTAGGCGGACGACTATGACAGGACACGCAGTACGATGGGCGATACGACGGAACAGGTTTGCGCCACGCGGATTTGATTTCACGCACTGGCATTGGACGCTCGATGCAAACACAACTCTCTGCGGGCGGCGTATCATTATCGGACGCGACGATGTGCCGCTTTTCCCGGAAACCGATGATCTGTCGGATGTCGTAGATTGTAAAATTTGCCGTCGCCGCCTAACACTGTTTGGAGCGGACGCGGAACAGCAGCAGGCGTTGGGCGAGCAGGAAACGCCGCGCCGCTCAAACTAGGCCGTTAGGCGGAAAACTATAGGAGGCATTATGCCAGCATTGAATTTTAAGTGCGATTTTGTTGGAGCGATACAGCGCGGAGAGAAGAAACAAACTATCCGCCAGATTCGCAAGCGCCCGATAAAACCGGGCGACATTCTGCATCTGTATACCGGGATGCGCACGGCGCGTTGTAAAAAAATAGGGGTAGCAATTTGCGAATCCGTGCAATCAATTGAGATTCATAACGACAGGATGAGCCTGGACGATGCCGATATGCTCAAATGGGAACAGGTGCAAATGGCACTCGCTGACGGATTCAGAGACGTTGACGGATTTCGCGCATTTTTCGAGAGGCACTATGGATTGCCATTCTCTGGCGTTGTTATCCGTTTCCGCCTAACACCGGTTGTAGGCGACGCGGCTATCAACTCGCACGGTGGAAAACAGGCCATACCCGCCGCGCGCCTAAACCCTGGCCGTTAGGCGGAATACTATGAACATTTGTCGAATATGGGCTATGCCTTCACCAGATACTTTTGATATAGGCCCGATAGGTGCAATGGTTAAACGCTACTTACGGCAGTCTGAAATCAGCGTTGACCCGTTTGCGAGAAACAAGCGGTGGGCAACGTATACAAACGACCTCAATCCTGAGACGGCAGCGGAGTATCATTTGGACGCCTATGATTTTTTGGTTATGTTGCGCGACAAAGCGGTATCTCCTGACTTGCTGATTTTCGATCCGCCATATTCTCGGCAACAAGTAAAAGAGGTTTACGCCGGTATTGGCAGGCATTATGGAATACAAGACAGTCAAGACCATTCTACAAATTGGAGCAAAGAGCGTGACGTGATAGACCGGATTTTGTGTGTTGGTGGCTATGTGATTTCTTGCGGGTGGAATAGTGCCGGAATGGGCAAGGAGCGAGGATACAAGCCTATCGAATTATTGCTTGTCCCTCACGGCGGAAATCATAACGACACCATTGTATTTGTTGAACAGAAGGTTGCGCATCAAGCCGTATTCCGCCTAACACCGGTTGTAGGCGACGCGGCTGGCAGCGAGCAAAGCGACGATCTGGGTAATACCCACGCGGCAGCTTAAGCACGGCAGTTAGGCCGCGAAAGCGGCGGGAGGTATAGCGATGAATGAAATGAATACAGCAAGTTGGTATAGGAAATGCGCTGACGATTTGAAATGCAGCGTCTTTGATGTACTGATGCAAAGCGGTATACCACACTTCCCGCTTGCAGAAGTCAAGAGATTCAAGCGATTGCTTACTCCTGGACAAACCCTGGTTATTGTCAAGATACTAGATGAGAGCGAGCAACTTTATAGTCAGAAAGCAGATGAGTCTTTCAAGGATAAAGATTTTAGTCGTGCGGCGTGGTTGGCTGGATGCGCACAGGCGATGAACGAGCGTGCTGCACAATGGCGTCAACTCATCGAGGCCAGGCGTCGCGGCCCAACACCCGTTGCAGGCGACGAGGCTATCGTGCCTGCTGATGACGCGGAAGGCGATACCCGCCTCGCGCCTGAACCTGTCCGTTAGGCCGCCAAGCGCGGCAGGAGGTAGCTATGGGAATGAGCGATGATTTCTACCGTGGGATTCTCGTTGCGCTCGAAATCGTCACGCTGCATGATGATCAGGTCGTATTCGACGAGATTGCCACCTCAGTTGGAACCGAGAATCTCGTGCGAGTTGCGCGTAAAGCCGGCGAGATGCGCCGGAGCGGTTTGACGAAATACGGATACTCGCACTATGTGCGGCGGCCTAACACCGCTTCAAGACCGACTGCGCTGGCAGCCGTGCCGGGCGAAGATCAGGCACTACCCGCGCAGCGGCTTAAGCCTGGCCGTTAGGCGGAAACGATGCCATATACCATAACGATCTATCCAGATGAAAAATTAGCAACGCCCCACATTGGTCAGTTGTTTGTCGTCACCGAGGTCGGTGACGCGACCGACATGCATTGGGGGGCGTGTGTCGTTTCGCGCCTAACACCGCTTGCACTTGACGCGGCTAGCAGCGGGAACGACGACGATCAGGAACGAGACGCCGCGCAAGTGAAGCTCGTTCGTTAGGCGGACTTAGGAGCATTATGATCGTAAAAATTAAAGAAGTTCAAATTTGGTTTACTATACTCTCAGCCACGGCGGCAGAATCAAATAAGCAATTTTGTATAATCGCGTCTGAACAAGAGGCCATTGCATATTTACAGGGCGGCCCAACACCGCTTGCATCCGACGCCGCTTCGCTGCGTGCAGTGGAAGCGCCGGGAACGAATCGCGGCGCGGGTGAAGCCAGCCGTTAGGCCGCCAAGCGAGGTAGGGTAGTATGATAGATCGAGTGCTAGGTCGTTTGGATCGTTTCATTATTGCGTGTATCGAGCTATATGATATAGAGCCGCTCATCACATTGATGATATGGTGCGGACGTGCGCTGTTGCTCGTATTCGGCGTCATTATTGCTATGCTGCTGATTCCAGTTCGAGTATATAACGCTGTGACGAGGCACATTCCACCTTCCGAGAGGCTGCACCGGCGAGGTGCGGGGAGGTGCCCATTTTAGTTGACGGTAGCCACACGCGTAGAGGACGTGACTGCGAGCCGGTGGCGTGTGAGGAAGTCCTGCGCAGTGACGCGGGCAATCTTGAATTGTTGTGATTATGGGCGTGGACATCGGCACGCGCTTTTCTTTCAATATAGGAGGTTTGCCATGCAGTTCGCATCAGCGGAGACGTTGTTACTGTGGATTATCCGCAATTGGCATTATGTGCCGGGTGATCCATTGGCGAAGATCATCCAAGATTTTCTGGTGGCGCAAATGTATGGGCAGTCTTTCGATTTACAAGCACAGAATGAGCGAGGTGAGGCATGCGCGGCTGGATCGTAGTGCGATTGTTGCCGCCGGAGAATAGGTTTTGTGTGCCGGAAGTGCGCGTGCAAGGGGAGTCGGCGATTGGTGGGATCGCGTTCAGCGGAGGCAGGGACGTGGTGCGGCTGTGGAACCTGCTATTTGATACGGTGTATGAACAGCGCCGCCGGGCTCGTGTGGGAGTGCGGTTGGCGCTGGAGGTTGACGGGGAGTTAGGCACGATGGTAGAGACGGTGGCGCGGGTGGTCGCTGCGGAGCTGAATGTCCCTTTGGCATTGGGGATGGAGACGGAATTTGGCGAGCAGTTGGAATTGCCTGGGACCCGGTTTATGGAATAAGTCTCCCAGCGAGCGCCTCACGGTATTGACAGTGAGGTGTCTGGTTGTACAATGGAGGTATGAGCAAACAACAGCGGCAGTTCCTGAATTTAGTGAGGCGCGGATTGTTGATGATCGTGCGCGCAATTGAGGAGCTGCTCGCGGTGGATGATACAGAAATAGTAAGTTAAGACGGTCACACCGGGTCCGGTTTCACCGTCGTTGAAAAGATCGCCGTAAAGCGCCCATCTTTGTGGGTGCTTTTTGTTATCTGGATGGTTCCGGGTATCTGAATTAGCGGAAGGATTTATGATGCAAAATCCAGGCTTTGAGTTGGGGACGTGGACCCGGCAGACGCATACCGGGCAG
>JBAZEK010000047.1 GCA_041653995.1 Dehalococcoidia bacterium | reverse complement strand
ATCTTAGCCGGGGGTCCCCCTCCCGGCGGGTCCAACGGCTGGACTGATAGCCGTCTGATAGTAGCCCTCCCCTGGAAAGCCGGGGGAGGTTTTCTTTTGGGTCTTGAATAATATCTATATATCTGCTATAAGATATATATCCTTAGTAGGAGGCTCTAATGCCAAAGAAAAAATCCGCAAAAAAAATGCTGACCGTCTGGCTCTCGCAGTCCGAGCTGGACAACTATCACCGTGCCGCAGAGTCCGACAGGCGCAATCTGTCCTCGTGGGTCCGAGCCCGGCTTGACGAAGCGGCCTCAAAAATAGGCCCTTGACAGCCTATATACATATGCTATAATATATATAGAACAGGCAAGGGAGTGATAGTTATGGAACCGCGCAAAGACCCCATATCCGGCAAAGTGCTGACCGCCGAGCAATTGGCTTGCCCTATCGGCAAGATGATATCTGTGTGCGCTGACTGCGGAAAGGTTAATGGGTATGTGCCGGCGGACAGGCCGGAGTATTCGGGGTGCTACAGCCACGGACTATGTAAGGCTTGCTGCAAAAAGAGGATGGCTGAAATAAAGGAGATAACTTGATGATGGAATCAATCGCAAATATGGCGGCCTGGCAGATAGTGATGTTCCTGGCGTTCGGGGCGGTTATAGGTGGCACTATCGTCCTCGCTTGCGTGTGGGAGTGGGTGCGGGCGATGAAGGACATGGAGGACCGGGAAGCGGAAGAACTCCGGGCGGATTACGAAGCCGACAAGAAGAAATTCGAGGCGCATAATCGCCAGTATGAGGCCAACCGGGCAGAGGCCCGTCGGAAGATAGAGCAGTTCCTGGTGGAGGCGCAATGACTCCCCGCCTCTGCTACGGCTGCCCCTACTACGTTAAGGGTGAACCCGGCTCCCGCAGGTGTAAGCGCAATCTGTGGAACGAGTGCCGACCGGAACTCCTCCCGCTTCTGGGGCAGGACTTACAGGTGATCCGGCCGCAGAACTGCTGGATTCGGTTTAACCCGGACGGGGATAGGGTGTAATAATATGAGCCATAGGCACGACTGGATTATGATTGCGTCCTACCCAGACCGATACACCAGGACCGCATATTATAGGTGCTCTGTCTGTGGCAAAGTGGAAAAGCGCACGGAACGGTGGGGGCGCAAATGAGCTACCAGAGCGCCAAGCGAGAACTCGACCGGGTTGCAAGCCTGTACATTAGGGCGCGTGACCCGCATTGCGTAGTATGCGGACGGCCCACGGAGGTATGCGGGCATTTTATCCCAAGGGGTTGCCTGGCCGTCCGGTGGCATGAGGGCAATAACTTCGGGTGGTGCAATCTATGTAATTCGTTGGAGCAGCAGACCCGAACGAACCCCCGGTGGAGAGAGATACATGAATCCATCATCGGGCCTATCGCTCTGGCGGAGTTGGAGGGTTTGTCCCGGTCCTCCGTCAAGTATTCGGAAGCGGAACTGCGGGAGAAGATAGTTTATTTCAAAAAGGCCATCAAGTCCCTTGACAAAAGGATAATAGAATAATATACTTTCTGTATGCTTAACAACAAACATCGCAAGCCTTTAGAGCCGTATCACAAAGACACCATCTGCGTAGTCCTGCCCGACGGGTACAAGCTACGCATAAGCAAGTATGCCCGGAGAAAAGGGCGCACAATATCGGAAGTCGTGCGTGACGCGGTCAAAGCGTTTTTAGGTTTTTAACAATCTGCGGCGTGACGGGACGGGGCTGGCGGTCGTGAAGTCCTGCCGGCCAACAAAGCCAAAGGGAGTTAAATTCTCCCCCGCCGCACCGATTCGGACAAATACAGGAGGAAAAATGGAAATCATAAGCGAGATGCGGGCCCTCATGGACTTCTTCGGTAAGAAGCCGGGGCAGACGACGGAGGAGTTCGCCGCCGAGATAAAAGCCCTCTCCCCCCAGGAGAAGGAGGACTTGGCCTCGGCGGCCGCAAAGGCCCTCGGCAAAACCACCGGTAAGTAAGACATGGGGGGAAGTGACTAACCCCCTACGATTTCGGCAATAACTGTAAGGAGACAAATCATGGAAAGCAAGTTGCTTGCTATACAGGCAGAGCTTAGGGTCCCCAAGGGCCAGATGAACGCATTTGGAGGGTACAAGTACCGGAGTTGCGAGGATATACTGGAGGCCGTAAAGCCTCTGCTTAAAAAGCATGGCCTGGAACTGACCTTACCGGACGAAATAATCAACCTCGGCACCCGCTACTATGTAAAAGCGACGGCTGTTTTAACTGACGGGGGGAAGATAATAGCCTCGGTCCCTGCCTATGCCAGAGAGGAAGACATCAAGAAGGGCATGGATGCGGCGCAGATCACCGGCTCCGCTTCCTCCTACGCCCGAAAATACGCCCTTAACGGCTTATTCCTGATAGACGACACTAAGGACCCGGACGCTACTAATAGGCATGGACGTGACGAAAAGCCCACCCCGGCCCGCCCAGAGGCCCCTAAGACCCCAATAAAGCCCAAGACCTACATCGGCAAGATAGACGATGTTACCAAGGGTGTGTCCCCTACCGGAAAGAATTTCGTCTGCCTCGTACTGGATGGGGAGAAGTGCTACATAGCAAAGGGTTCCCCCGAGGAAGCGGAGGGTGACTGCCAGATGTTCGGCGACCTTATGGACAAGGGGTTAAAGGTTAAGGCCGAAGTCGTGCCCGCTGGGGCGGTCTTTGAAATCACCAAGATAGAGGAGGCGTGATGGAACAGAGAACGGAAGAATGGTTCGCCCAACGCCTCGGCAAGGCAACGGCAAGCCGGATAGTGGATGTCGTAGCCAAGACGAAATCCGGTTACAGTACGAGCCGGGAGAATTACAAGGTGGAACTTGCCCTAGAGCGCATTACCGGCTCTAGGGCAGAGTCCTACACCAACGCGGCTATGGACTGGGGGACTGAACACGAACCGGAAGCGAGGGCCGAATACTGCCAAGTTAAAGGCGTTGAGGTAGTAGAGGTCGGGATGGTGGAACACCACTCAATCCCCATGTCTGGAGCCTCGCCCGATGGTCTGGTAGGGGAGGACGGCCTCTTGGAAATCAAGTGCCCCAATAGCGCGACCCACATCAAAACGCTGCGGAGCCAGAAGCCGGAGGCGAAGTATATAACTCAAATGATGTGGCAGATGGCCTGCACCGGCAGGAAGTGGTGCGACTTCGTGTCCTACGATCCCCGTATGCCCGAGGGCCTGACCTTCTTCGTAACCCGAATCAAGCGGGACGAGAAGATAATCAAGGAACTGGAAGCGGAGGTATCGGCGTTCCTGGCAGAGGTTGACGGGCTTGTTAAGGAACTGACGGAGATGCAGAGCATGGCATTAGTGGGAGGCGCGAAATGAAATCTAACGTGATAAAAGGGTTTAAGGGCTTCGGCCAAGACTGGACCTGTAATAAATTCCAGTTTAAGCCGGGGGAAGAATATGACCACAAAGGAGAAGTTAAGGCTTGTGAGAGCGGTTTCCATTTCTGCGAAAATCCTCTTGATGTTTTCGGGTATTACCCTCCTGGGACTTCCCGATATGCCGAAGTCGAGGGGTGTGGTGAGTTTTCAAAAGGGGTAGGAGGAGATAGCAAGGTTTCGGTTTCGCACCTTAAAATTGGGGCCGAAATATCTCTCCATGCTTACATATCTTCGGCGGTTAAGTTCGTTTTCGAGAAAGCCACTAAAACAACCCTTACGGAAAACAAAGAAGAAAAAAAGATGGCCTCCAACAGCGGGACACGGGGCGCGGCCTCCAACAGCGGCGACTGTGGCGCGGCCTCCAACAGCGGCGACTGTGGCGCGGCCTCCAACAGCGGGACACGGGGCGCGGCCTCCAACAGCGGGACACGGGGCGCGGCCTCCAACAGC
>JBAZEK010000046.1:344-3968 GCA_041653995.1 Dehalococcoidia bacterium | reverse complement strand
CCTCTATCTTGTGCGCGAACGCCGTGAGTCCCTTGATGTTCTCTTCTTCGAGCACCAGCCCGAGTTCGTGGGCCCTGCGCGTCATGCCCTGTATCGCCTGAGCGCCCACGTTGAGCATCGGGATTACCTCATAGCCTGCGCGACCGAAGAGTCTCATCACAAGGTCGTTACGCAGCGTTATGTCTTCCATCTCTGAGAGCCTTAGCACAACGTCCATGAACAGGTCGTCCATCGGACGGAACATACCCGTGGTGTCCTTGACGCGAATGCCGAGGCCCTCGATGACAGCCGCAAGTTCCTTGCCCTCTTCGGAACCCTCCACAAGACGCCTGTTGAGCTGCACGGCAGTGAACCTGAGCCGTTCAAAGTTCGTGCTTGTCTGGCTGGCGACGTAGCGCAGCTCCTGAAGTCTCTCCGTGGACATGCCCATCTTCTGAGCCATCGCGTCAAGGTCTCTTGCGGCGTCTGCTGTCTTGGTCATGAATGCGCCGAGGGCAACCGCTGCCGAGTACAGAGGGGCCGTAACGTACAGGCTCAGGGTATCTCCTATATCCGCGAAGCTGTCGCCTATCTTCTGTGTTTCCTTGCCGAAGTTGTCCAGTTCGGCCATCGCTCTCTGCAGGCCCGAGGAGAACTCATTCAGTTTGGCGCGGAGCACCACCGATACTTCAGTGACAACCGCCATATGCTAGACACCTCCTCGGGCATTCTGCTGCGCCTGCTGGTATGCGAGGTCGCGGGACTTGTTGAACGCGGATTGCCACGCCTGAAGCTCGTGGAACTCGGATATGCTCAGAATCGCGGCAAGCGTGCGTGGGGGGATGTGGAACTTCTCGGTGGACAGGAACATCAGGAAGGCTTCGTCGGCGAACTCTGGGTAGTGGGCGGGATTATTGATTCCCAGGAAAAAACTGCCTTTCCCGTTCCTCAAACGCTTTCGCGGGTTCCAGCCCGCCGAAGTTGAGCTTGATTATCTCGGTGACTATCAGGTTGAGCGGCGCTGCAGCCTGCTGCTTCAGCAGCTCGTAATCCTCCGCTGTGAACTGAGGCTCTACAACGGACTGCAGGAAAAGCTGCTTCTCGAATTCGGCCTCATCGCGCTGGCCGTCCGCTGTTCTGGCAACAGACCGCAGGAGGAGTTCCTTCTGCTTCGTGAGTTCACGAATTCTGACGGAACCCCCCCACTGCGGCACTTCAATCACTTTCTCCTGCACACGCGCCCCCAGAACCTGTTCGCGTGTCAGCAGTTTGACTTTCCCCATGATGTCACTCTCCTTAGACTGTTCCTCTGGTTATGGCACCAGTGACCTGCAGCGTTGCCGTCCATGTGACCGCCGCTGTGACCGATAAGGGTATATCGTAGGCGGTCACTATCGCGCTGCCGTAATACTTGACGGCGGAAGCCTCCGTGGTATTCGGGAAGTAGATGAAGTCTTTCTCCTTGCCCACGATAGGCCCTAGATAGCCGTCAATCGTGCTGTCCCATATGCCCGAAAGCCCGATTGTGGCACCTCTAGCACCTATCACATAGGTCTTGTCCGTTGTCGAAAACACAGTGGTCTCTGCGGTGTCAACAGCCCTCGGCATGGAGATGTTTGTGAGCCAATCCCTCAACATCCGTGCCGTAGTGGTGCCGTCCTCCAGAGAGAACTGTGCGAATCTGCCGTGAGAACCCGCCATGTGCTGATTCCCTCCTTACTTGCGTGCAAGGGCGACGTGCAGTGTGGCGGAACCGCCCGCCGTGAACACCCGCGCCGCGCGGGTCATGCTCTTGACAAGTGTGCCTGTCGAAGCTCCCCACAGCGCACCACGCGCCTTCTGCGTGGAAAACGTAATCAGGTCGTCCCATGTGGAACCCGCGCAGGAGTGCTGCAGCGTTACCTTGCAGCCGTGTGTTGAGCAGGCCGTGAAATGCGCGTAGGCATTCGCGCCATTGTTCGTCTCGGTGACGTTATCCAGGCTCGCGGAGACGCCCGAGGTGTTAAGCGCGGTGAGTGGCTGCAGCACCTTTACGATGTCCGGGTGTGTGCCTGTGAGCTGCCCGCCGCCTGAGATGGACACCACGCCTGCCACGGGAGCTGTAACCTCATACGAGTTGTTCTTGCTCTTGAAGCCGCGCCCGACGCTGCCTGTGCTGTCGCCCGCAGGGTAGTAGCACCATATCGCGGTAGTGCCGCCCAGAGCGGCGTTGAGCACGTAATCCGTCTGCACAGTGGAGCCTGCCCACAGGCCGCCGAACGTCAGTGTGCCGCTCTTCGCGCCGCCCGAGATGTACGTCTTATCCGATGTGTTGAACGGCGTGGTTTCCACCACATCTGCCGACGCCGGGGAAGATATGCTCTGGAGGGAGGTGCTGAGGTTGTACCCATTGACGTAGACTCGCGTGGACTTGCCGTGTATTCCTGTAGCCATGCTCTCCCTCCCTTCCTAAGTGCTGAGTTGCTTCCAAACCAGATAGTTGCACGAAACCATGTGGCGCTTGTTGTCGTCAATCCCCAGATAGAAAGGCGTCTGCACTGCTTCTATGTTGAGGTACTTCGTGCCCGTTGCCGTGGACGTGGGCTTTAGCGTCGCATTGCCCGTGCCGATGAACCTGCGGTATATGGACTCCGCCTTGTTCCTCGCCGTGCTGTAATTCGTAGAGCGGTTTATTACCTGCAGTCCTGCGCGTTCAAACGCTGGCGTTGTGCTCATACAGAACGTCGGCGCTATGCCGGGAGTCTCGTACAGCGTGGTGCATGTGTGCGGTGTTGCGGGAGCAGCGCCCTTGAACAGGTCGGTGTCCACGGTGGCAATGCTGTTGTCCTGCAGCAGCTTGGCTATCTCATCCAGCAGCATGGCTCATGGCAGCTCCTTTCGCATCTCCGCAGCCAGACGTTCGTCCATTCCGGGGATTGCGGCCTTCGCGGGAGTTTCGAGGTACTTCCACTGCGTGGGAGGCTCGTGACGCGCCGACCTTCCGCTCCAGCTCTTCTCGGGAGGTGGCGGTATCTCGTGAACCCAGAGCGCGTAACTTGCGGCAGGCCCACCGTAGGCCAGCACCACGCTTATCTCGCCGCCCGAGACCTCGGGAGGCTTCACATGGCCGCTGGCCTTGAGTGCGCCCGTGTCCACAGGCACATACGTCTGCTTCGAGGAGGTCATTATCTTCTCGCCCTCGACGTTGAGCGCAGCCGCGACAGCATGAGGGGTCTTCAGCCGCAACTGCTCGAACACCTGGCGCACCGCCTGAAGCCCTTCGACCTGTACTTCTATCGTCTTCTGCACCATGGCGCTCACCAGTACGCAACGTAGTGATGCGTGCCTTTCTGGTCGGCAATCTTGTGCAGCGCTATCAGCGGCGGAATGCTGCCATCGGGCAACACGAACCTGTGTTCCAGCGTGAGCGCGCCCGTGCAGTTTATCACGGCGTTTGCCCTGGATACCGTTTCCGTGCCTGTGCGGTCGCGCACGAGCTTGAACTTCTCGGTTATCCTTGCGGCCCATGTTGACGGTGTACTGCTGTGCGCTTCCACAGGATAGCCCGCCGAGGTGCGCGATACAAGCGCGTATGTGGTGATGGTGTGGGGGAGCATGTCGAGGAAGTCCTTTTCCATCTACGTCACCCCCACGCCTAACACGAAC
>JBAZEK010000046.1:0-334 GCA_041653995.1 Dehalococcoidia bacterium | reverse complement strand
CGGTGCTGCCTGGGTAGTCGAACTGGTTGCGGTAGAACGACGGCTCTGTCCTATCCGTGTCGGCCTTGACGGTATCCTTGTCCGAGACGGAGATGCCGCCTGCGTATACGTTCACGGGAGCGGCGCGAAGAGCGGCGCTGCGAAGGTCGCTTGCCATCTTCAGGTAGTTGGCCACCATGTGGCTGTAGGTAATCTTCAGGTCGCCGACGGCCTTATCCGCCTTGCGCCCGAATTTCATGGCGAGTGTCCTTGCAGCAGCCACAGCCGCAAGCGTGTAGTTGGCCGCCGAGTCTACGTAGTAGCCTATCTCGTAGTCGCTGAAGAGCTGGTCGCC
>JBAZEK010000045.1 GCA_041653995.1 Dehalococcoidia bacterium | reverse complement strand
TTTTTGCGCAGGCAGGAAAACCTGTTGTTCTGATTGCGGTAGTACCAGCAGCGGATGTCCTGGCAGATGTTGCCCCCGATGGTGCCCATGTTGCGCAGGTTGGGTGAGGCGGTCCTGCCGGCGGCCTGCGCCAGCGCGGCGTATTTGGACTTGATGACGGGATCGGCGGCGATATCGGCCAGCAGCGCCAGCGCGCCGATGTTGAGGGTGCCGCCCTTTTCCTTGATGTCGCTCAGGCCCTGTATGGTCTTGATGTTGATCAGGGCCTCGGGATAGGCGGGCAGGATGGAGTCCTTCATCTTGCCCAGGATATCGGTGCCGCCTGCGATGACGGCGGCGCGTTCACCGTAGCGGCCCATGAGGGCCACGGCCTCGTCTACACTGTATGCGTTGAAGTGTTTGAAATTCTTCACGATAACCCCCTTATTTCGCGGCCCGCAGCTTGCCGGCGGCTTCCTTCACGGCGATGGGATGCTGCGGATAGGTGCTGCAGCGGCAGAGGTTGCCCGCCAGCGCGTCGACGATCTCCTCCTCGCTGGGGTCCTGGTTGCGATCGAGCAGGGCCTTGGAGGCGACGACGAAGCCGGGCGTGCAGTAGCCGCACTGCATGGCGTGGTTGTTGACATAGGCTTCGATCAGGGGATGGCCGTCGGCTGCGATGCCCTCGACGGTCTCGACGGTCTTGCCGTCGCACTCGATGGCCAGCATCATGCAGGAGAGGACGGGTTTACCGTCCACGATCATGGTGCAGGAGCTGCAGGCGCCGCGGTCGCAGAACTGCTTGGATCCCGTCAGGCCGAGTATGTCGTGGATGAGGTAGTAGAGGGTCCAGTTCGGCTCCACCAGGAAGGTGTGCTCCGCCCTGTTGATAGTCAATTTTATACGGCCTTCCGCTGTGGGCAGGCCGCGTCCCTTGTGCGATTTGAAGACATGGCTTTTCAGGCCGTCCTGCGTGTCGTGTGATTCCCCGCAGTAGGGGCAAACGAAATTCTTAATCTCCTTACTCAAGTTCTCGTCCTCCTCTTTCGAAGCTTTGTTTTAAACCTATATCTTGCCCAGGGCTTTCAATACTCTGTCCGGTGTGACGGGGAAATCGTAAACCCAGACGCCGATGGCATTGTATACCGCCGGACCTATCAAATGCGGAACGACAGTGGCAATATCCTCGCCGATGCCCACGAGTCCATATGGTCCGTATCCCAGGCCCGTCTCCACCAGGATGGTACTAATGGGACCTACATCCTTAATGGTGGGGATCTTGTAGTCGATAAGGTTACCGTTGAGCATTACGCCGGTGACAGGATCGTGAACCATTTCCTCCAGCTTGCCGCGACCTACCCCCATAATGCTGCCGCCGTATTGCTGTCCCTCGCAGCTCATCCTGTTTATCACTTTGCCGACATCATTGACATTGACTATTCTGGTGACGAAAACCTCTCCCGTCTCGGTGTCGACCTCGACCTCCATGAAGTGGGCCTGCCGGCAGAATTTCTCCCGTGGACTGTGCGGGTTGTACTCTCCCTCCTGAACGTGGAAAGCATGGGCGAAGAGAGGCTCCGTCCAGGCGCTCCTTGCTCCGAAGAGCTCGGCGTTGCTGACAGGCCCCTGTATGGCCATCAGCCTGGCGTAGTCGGCCAGGCTGATCCAGCGGGAGGGGTCGGACCTGACAAAAATACGGCTGTCTTTGATATCCAGATCTTCCGGCTTCACGTTGGGGAAAGCGGGCGCGTAGCTTCCCCTCTGCGAAGGCGAGCTTGGGCTGGTGGCGGATTCAAGTATCTTCTGTTTGAGTATCCGGGCCGCATGACGCACCGCCCAGCCGTTGGCCGATGTCCCGCAGGATGAGTCCGGCGAATTGAGGTGGAAGCCTGGATCGAATTGCGGATTAAAATGTACATCCTCAAGCCGCATACCCAGCTCTTCCGCTGCTATCTGGCAGTAAGCGGTTTCCGCGCCCACACCGTTATCGCAGTGTATTCCCAGCAGTGTGGCCGTGCCGTCGCTGCGCTCGATACGGATAGCGATTTCTCCGCTGCCGGTGGAATCGGACCACTCATGCCCCCAGGTGAATCCGACGCCGTGCATGCGTCCATTAGGGAGCTTCCTGCTTCCGGGCTTATGCCATATCTCGTCCCATTTGAACTCCGCCTTGCCCTTCTCGATGCACTCCTTCAGGCTGTCACGCACAACGAAGCCACGCTTCTTCTTTTGCTCGTTGAGCCAGTTCATATCATGGCCCTGGCAGCCGTCGTTCTTCAGGGCTACTTCCGTCGGGTCCATTCCACATTCAGCCGCAACGCGGTCCATGACCAGGGTCTGAACCAGTATCGGCACAAGCATCTCGCAGCGTATTCCAACCGAAGGCCCCTTGTTGACCCAGATAGACTTGATCTGTCCCTTGAGATGGGGAACCCTGGTATTTTCATGAAAGTGCACTACAGGACTGAAAGCCGGATGGATAGCGCTGGCATGATATACGGTGCCATCTACGGCTGTGATCGTACCGTCGTTCTTGAAACCGACTTTTACCAGATAAACACCCTCGTCCATGGAGCTGCCGTAAAAGTCCTCCCTGCGGCTCAGAATATATTTAACCGGTCTTTTGAGTCTCTTCGAGACCACGGCGGCGCAGTAGAGCCCGCCGAAGCTCCAATCAACGTGGGTCCAGCCTCCGAAGGTAGCGCCCTGATACGGCATATGCAGCTGTATCTTGTTCATGGGAATGCCGCCGAACCAGGTGGTTATATTACGTTTGGCCACAAAGGGCCTCTGGTTCTTCACCCAGACCTCTGCGTGGTCCCCATTCCATCTCCAGACTCCACAGGGTCGCTCCGGGCATATCCAGGTATGGCCGTAGCGGTTGACCTTGAATTCAACTACCTTGTCTGCTTCAGCGAATCCTTTTTTGATATCTCCATGTATCAGCTCGTCCAATACACCCCTGTTCCAGAAGTTGCCGTCTGAATAGCGCTCGGGGTATGTGAGAGGAGCTCCCGGTTCGCTGGCCGCCACGGGGTCGAGCATGAAGGGTCGCTGCTCCCACTCGATTTCAATCAGGGAGAGCGCCTCTTCAGCTATTGCCTCGGTATCGGCAGCCACGGCTGCGCCCATCGGCTGTCCCTCGAAGTGTGCTACACAATCAAGCGGCCTGTCGTTCTGGAAAATTGGGAAATATCCGATGTTTTCCGTTTCAGGTAATCCGGGATCATCATAGCGGAGCACATGACGCACTCCCGGCAGCTTCTCGGCTTTGCTCGTGTCCATCCTGACTATTTTGGCATGGGGGTAGGGAGAGTCAATAAATCTCATATGCAGCATGCCCGGCAACTGGATGTCCATGGTATATTCAGCCTGCCCCGAAGCTTTGGCCAGGCCGTCCACATTTCGTGGTATCTTCTTACCAATATACTTGTATTCACTTAGCGGATATTTGTCCGACTTCAGGTTGTCGAACATCTCGATCATGCGTTCTGTTTGAATCTCTGATTCTTTGCTCACCTGTTTCCCTCCGTTGTTTTAGCCAATTCACCGCCGAGGTAGCTGCGTAGAAACTGCGATTGGTCGACCCTGTCTATATACTCGTTATAGAAATATCTCAGTGAGTCCAATACAGGCACTGCGGCCGCCTGTCCCAGCCCGCACAGCGAGGCTGCCGCCATCGTGCGTGCCAGCTCCTCCAGCGTACTTATATCCCTCTCCCTGCCATCCCCCTGCCGCAGACGCCCGTATATCTCCAGCATGACCTCGGTCCCCTCGCGGCAGGGCGTGCATTTGCCGCATGATTCCTCGTTGAGGAAGCGTATGTCGTTATAAACGATGTCGATGATGTCCCGGGTCGAATTGAATACCATTACCGCACCCGATCCCAGAAAGGTCTCATGTGAGAGGGGAGTATCGATCATGTAGCCGGGTATGATATTGCCGGTCGCCCCGCCTATCTGCACCGCCTTTATATCGGCGGCCCCGGCCAGGCCGACAACCAGCTCCTTGAGCGTACTG
>JBAZEK010000044.1 GCA_041653995.1 Dehalococcoidia bacterium | reverse complement strand
TTTACTTCTTTGTTCTTCATACTATTTCTTCTTTAATATATATAAACCACCGGCAAGCAGCGCTGCGCCTAAACCTGCAACGGCGCCAATTAGCCACCATCGATTGCTTCCACCGTCATCTCCATCTTCGTCTCCACCGTCATCTCCATCTTCGTCTCCACCGTCATCTCCATCTTCGTCCCCGCCGTCATCTCCGCTGTCGTTTACAACAGTGAAGCTCATCACTTTGTTCGTCCGCTTCCAGCTATATCCCGTTTCGTAAAACTCATCATCGGAGGTCGGCTCGAAAAGCGCCACTGTAAAAGTAGTGGACTGGCTTGACATGGGGCGCGCTTCAGGCCTCAGCACCTCGCTATAATGGTTAGGGCCCAGGATAGTTAGCCCGTCGAACTCGATCAGCTCTCCGTGCTCGTCGTCATACCACCCGAGCGCCACAGCTTCCGCGGGAGATCCTTCTGCCAGAGCGACCGTACAATAAGGACGTATCGATTCTCCCGTTATCGCGCTTGCCGGCGCCTGTATTTCAATAATATTTGATGCTAGTGACATAGTATCCTCCTTATTTACCGCTTACGCTTCTTATAGAGCGAATATCCAAATATGCCGGCGCCAAAAGCCAGTAAGCCGGCAGCTCCGAATTTAAGCTGATCGGATATATCCTCTTCGTCTCCGCCGCCACCTCCTCCGCTTACCGAAACCCAGGGCTGCCATAACCATTGTGAGACTACCTGATCGCCATACCCTGTCTGGAACCATATCTCAGGAAGGATATCCTCAGTGGGAGTATATCCTAAATACCACACTATATCGTGCTGCGGTACAGTATAAGATATAGTCCCATAACCTTGTATAGAGATATTTGCGACGTTTCTTCGCTGGCCCTCTATCAGTACATCTAAGAATACGGTGCCGGCACCGCCTTGATTTTCGATCCATAAAACTGGCTTTACATAGTCAGACACATTTACTTTTGTCGGCCCCCAACACTGGTCTAACAGAAATACAGGGCGCGGATCGGCTGCGGTTACAGTTACTGATTTAGTGCAACTGTCAGTGCCGGCCTGATTCGTAACGGTCAATATTACTGTGTATTTACCAGGGCTTGTGTATACGTGATTAGGACTCGCTTCTATACTGCTACTGCCATCACCAAAATCCCACTCCACGCTGGTTATCGGTGCGATATCTGGAGCACTCGACGTATTGTTGAAATAAACATTCAGCGGTGTAGGCCCACTTTTAGGAGACATATCAAATGACGCTATAGGTAACCCCTCAGATACATTCACAGAGAACGCAACGCTGGGTGTATCTAAGGCCTCAATGTAATCCCATTTACCTCCGGTTATAGAGTAAAATTTTTCCCATACCTGAGCATATAGCTTATACTCTCTCCAGCCTACCGGCATGCCTATCACGTCAGGTTTTATACTTAATACGAAGTCAGCCTCTCCCGAAAAATCAAACTGTTTATCTATTGCTACAAAGTTACCTAGATTCCCCGCTAATACCCGGGGTGGTCCATGTGGTGCTTCCCAGGGCGCATTTCGCCATTCTTCATAATAAAATACCTCCCATCCCGGAATCGGGGTAAAGATACCGCCATCGACCCGCTCTAACTCAAACGCTATAAACAGCATCTCCTCGTCACGGGCAGAAACTACGTCGCTGGGAAACTCCCATTTAACTCTGATGATGATATCATACACAGCGCCATATAACATAGGATTCGGGACTGGCGTAATGCTGGTTATCCAGGCGCGGGCATCACTTGTCGCCCAAGAAGATCCTTCAGGTAAAGAGTAAATTCTCATAATACTTCCTTAAGCAGCTACCAACACTAATGATCTAGCCACACAGTTCGCTAATATTGATTCCGCCTGTGCTAACACATTAAAAGATGCGGGTAAACCGACAGCCGGCGCGCCGACGGTACATGAGACAGCTATCGCCGCCAGGATACCTAATAGTACAGCTGTGGATAGCCCGGCCCAAGCAGAACTTAACTGAGCTGCAGATATACCCATAGCACTCGCTTCGGCCTGTATTATCGCTTTAGTTGCACTTGGTTGCTGATTGAAGTAATTCTGCGCAGCATTGATATCACCTATATTTGTGGAGATAGGATGTACCCCTGATTGTATATGGGTCGCCAGCGCTTCAGGAGAAATAAAGGTCAGCCCGCATATAGGGCAATCTACCGGCGGTGGCGTAGTCCCGCCGCTTGGCGGCAGGTCTGGTCCACCAGGATTCGGATCCGGCGGCGGTTGCCTATTGTATGGAGGCCATTTCTTAAACTTAGTCCAGAAATATCTCGCTATCAGGCCAGAGGCCACTGTCGGTATTATCACATATAAACCGAAGGATTTAGCCCAATCGCCTAACTGTTCCACGAAGTCCACAAGCCAATTATGGTTAATCTCATCTAAGTATAAAACTTTCCAATTAAGATCTGCGAGCTTTTGATCCAGTAATTGTCGTTGGGCGTCACTCATACCACCTTGAGCGATGATATCATTCTGGTATTCTTCGGTATCCTGCATCTCGATAAAGATTTCATCAAGGAGGAGTTGCTTTGTTTCCTCTGTCTTATTAAAGTAATCCATTATGGCTTTTATACCTAGATAACCTAAATAAGTGCCACCCAGCACCACACCGCCGACTACCAGTGGCTTTATATTGGCTTTTTTCTTTTCGTCCGCCATGGCATTCTCCTTTTATTACGCCGTAATAATTACCGAAAGCCGTACTGCGCGTATATCCGGCACATCTTGGCCATTGGGTCCCGCGGCAGGTTTACGAAGTCCTGCCAGCCGTCCCTCTCCTCTATGACCTCGATATCGTTGAATCTTATGTATGGTATATAAGGCTGGTCCTCGGCCACGGCGTTCACTCCCTCCGGCTTGGCGCAGGGGATAGTAGTGTCTAAAGTATAAAGACCGGAGCCGTCTACCACCGTCACCCAGGCGTGACCCCACCCGGTGTAAGTGCCTATAGTGCAGTAAACCTGCCGTTCGCTCATGAAGTTGCGCAATAGAGACACGAGCACCGTCGCCGATCCCTCACAGTCACCGTAGCGCGGCGGATCCAGTGTCTCGCATGGCAGCTCCCAGAAGTCATGCACTTTTGCAGAGCGCTTGACCGGGATGCGGATTATGGGGCAGCCGCGCAAAAAGCTGATCTTTTCGTGAAAATCCTGAACATCGTCGCATGAAGGGGGATATTTTACATTGCGGCATACCCAGTCCCAGCAGTTCCATACCATGTCGCCGTCAGCGGATATCGTTTTGAGCACGTCCTGGACGCTGGGGGTGAAAGGCGTCACAAACTCGCGAATATCGAGGTATTCGTTGCCGAAGCGCTTGCCGTAAACAGGATACCTTTCCACAGTTACCTCGTAAATAAAAATAGGGCGCAGGTCTTACCTACGCCCTTAAATTACCATTGATAGGAGTGTTTTGTCAAACCAGCAAAGCGCCGACGGACTTTATCTCCGCCTGCACCCAGTCTTTGTGCTTTTTAAGCACCGCGCCCTGAGCCGGCAGCTTCTCGCTTACCAGGTATACCAGTCGGTCCGCGCTGATGCTCTCTAATATCTGCAATCCGGATCCTTTCGCCGAAGTGCCTCCAGCCTTTCTGGTCTTATCGATGCGGCTTTTGATATCCGGGTAATTCTCCAGTATCGCGTCAACCACGGAAAGCAGCTCCTCGCGCGGCCTCTGCTTTAACATACCGACGAGGCTCCAGCCGCTCGTTATACGGGCCTCAAGCGCCTCCGGTTCCAGCGCGACGATGTAGTAAGCTATGAAATCAGCTATCGGCCTCGTTATCCTCGACACTACCAGTCTTGTCAGGAAGCTGCTCTCCATAACCATCTTCTACCTCTCTTTCTTTATCCCGGCTCATATCCGGTTTAGTTTTGGGTTTCGCTAATTGCACTCTTGGCTCGGCGGGTTTCTGTTGATCCGGCGGCTGCAGTGGGGCTTTAAGGATCAACTTACCACAGTAAGCGCAGTTTATGCCATATCCATCCGGT
>JBAZEK010000043.1 GCA_041653995.1 Dehalococcoidia bacterium | reverse complement strand
CTGCTGATTCGGGTCCAAAGCGTAGTCGCCCACCAACGGTCTCAGTCCACCGGGGGTCAGCAGCCCGCTCATCCAGCCCTGCTGCGTCGGAGTCGTCCCCCGGCGCGAGCCGTACTGGTCACCGCCGACGTTCCCGAACATATACGACGTGTCCGGTACGACCGTCCCGTACTGACCACGAGTGGCCTCCCCGAATTGGGAACTCTTGCCCGTAGTGCCACCGTAGAACTGCCCACCGACAACACCCGTGTCCACGTAGTCGCCGCCGACCTGCGAGCGATACATGGAGTCGATTTCGGACCGCTCCGCAAGGTCAGCCGCCTGCGCCTGTGCGCTGAACATCGCCGCGTTCGACCGCCCGATGCTCTCCCCGATAGACTCGTCGTTCCTCGAAAGCCGAGCCTGTATCCGACTCCGCTCGTCCTGTATCAGCGCCTTCCCGATGAAGTCGTTCGGGTCAAGCTCCGCCAGCATCGCCGCCAATACCTGTAGCCTCGCCTTCAACCTCGCGCTCGTTCCCACGGCAAGGTCCAGCCGCTCCGCTCCCGGCGACGCCTCACGCCCCGCTCGCACAACGGGATTCGCCGTCATCCAGCCAGACGAACCCAGCATCAAAGGGTCCGTGTAGCCTCCGTATTGGGAAGCGTCCAGAACTGCCACTAAGCGCCTCCTACAACCTTCATCGCGTACTGCTTGATTGCGGCTTCCAACGCCAGCTTGTCTCTTGTCTTCCTGTCCATCGGCATCTGCCACGGAGGGAGAGTCCCAGCGTTCCGCACCCTGCCGGCCACTCTCTCCATCCTCTCCGTTATCCCGATGGCAAGCCTCGTCGTCTCGTCCAGCTTCATTGCTGCACCACCGTCTCCTGCGCGGTCATGGCCCCTTCCGGCTGCACCCCGCTCTGAGGCACCATCTCACTCCCCGTCCGCGCCGTCACGTTGTTGGCCCCGCCTC
Source organism: Dehalococcoidia bacterium (assembly GCA_041653995.1). NCBI lineage: Bacteria > Bacillati > Chloroflexota > Dehalococcoidia > Dehalococcoidia bacterium. Next base: position 3,241 of record JBAZEK010000043.1, on the reverse strand, counting down.
TCTCAGCCTGGAACTGCATCAAGGCCATCTGCGCCGTCAGTAGGTCGCCCTTCTCCTTGGCTATCATCGCCGTGAGTAGCTGCTTCATAAACGGCTGCTCCATGTAGTCGTCCAGTAGCCTTCGGTCGGTCACCCGCTCCGACTCGTCGATGCTCATGTCCATGAACTGCGTGTGCATCGTCTGTCGGTCGATGGCCCCCGCCTGCCACTCAGCCAAGCCCTGAGAACGCTTCAAGGACTGAGCCTCCGGCGTCTCACTTACCAGCTTGACCTTGACCTCGCATCGGTCGTCAATCCTGTCCGGTGACACGCTCCGTACCACAGCCTTGCCTTCGTCCAGTGCCCTGACCGACACCTCATTCCCAAGAACCTTCAACGCCTGCCCGCACATCCGTAGGTAGTGCTCAAGGCCCCGCTGAAGGTTCATCAGCGCGTCCTTGTAGCGCGTCCTCTGGTGGGACAGTAAGTCTTCGGCGTGCCGTGCGGAGTAGACACCGCTTGTCCTCGCCCCGCTCATCTCGTTCGGCGCGTCGATGTAGCCCGACGCTATCGCCAGACCTTCACTCCAAGTGTGGTCAGGCCCCTTGCGGGTCTCCATCGGCTGAAGTTTGATAGCTTCCGTGTGCGCTACGACCACCGTGGGGTCAGTCGGCACTCCTTCAGGGAACTGATTGGCAAGGTCTTCAGGCTCGCCTATGGCCTCGGTCTGCGGCCATGCGTTCTTGACAACCTGCGCCTGCCGCGCGGAGAAAAGAATCTGCTCGGAGGTCAGTAGCTCCATCTCCCCGTAGAAGATTGGCCTCCACTCCTCCTCAACCTTCCCCTGATACGAACTCTGCCCAAACCCCGCAGGGATTATCACGAACGGCACGAACCCCAATGCGTTCGGCCCGTCGTACACCTTCTTCTCACCTATCATCACGACTCTACTCTTGTTTGTGTAGTAGTCGATGAAGGTCACCGTCTGCTCGTCCGGCTTCGGCTTCCACTTCCAGCTCGGATGATTCTCTACCAGTGCCATCCCTTCAGCCGTCGTAATCTCGTACATGACGAGCATATCCCGCGGCTGGAAGCTGTTCTGCATCGCCCGACTCGGATAGCAGTTCATCGGGTCGTAGCACGTGAACTTCAACGGGAAGTCCCACAACGCCCTGTCAGAGAACTCGTCCTCGTCCTCTCTCGTCCACCCCTGCTTGTCAACCCCGTAGAAGTCCTCGTTGAACCACAAACCAAGGATGCCGACGCCCCTCAGAAGTAATTTCTTCGGAGCCGTCTTGATGACCGGCATCAGCATCTCTTTGAGACACGCGTCGAACACCAACTGCGTGTCCCTCGCCCTCGCCTCGCTCGCCACCGACCGACCGGAAGGACGGACCTCCGTTACCGGATTGTCCTTCATGTAGTTGTGGTCGCCCGTGTCTACAATCTTCCTCGCCGTGTTCAGATGCACAGCTTCCGCATTGAGAGCCTTCGGCACCGGAACGTTGTCCCGCTGCTCGTAGTAGTCGTTCGCCTTCTGCCAGATGACGTGCGCTCCGGCGTAGACGCTATCCTTCCTGTATGTCGCCAGCTCTTGAAGCTCTTGCGCTTTCATCTCATTGCGAACGTACCCGCTCCCTTGAACTTGATTACCGGCATCGGCCCTGTATGCGGCGCCTTGTCCAGCAGACTATTCGTAATCGCCAGCGACATGACCGTATCGTCATGCCCCCGTGCCATCGCCTTCCCGTCAATCCAGAAGAAGTCCTGTAGCTCCGTGACTTGCGGCAGGAACGTTGTCGTCAGTGTCCCCCCGTTGATTGACTCGGCCAGCTTCCAAATCCACTTCTCGCCCTGCTCCGACGGCCCCCGCTGCCTCGCGGACTGCGTGGTGTCCACGCCCGGCTTCCCCTGCTTCTTCGCGTTCTCGTCCTTGTAGTACAGCTTGGGGTACCGCATGGCTACAAGGTCGTCTACCACGGCTACGCCCATGTTGTTCCGCTCGACTGCCAGCAGTGGGAAGCTGTACGTCTCGCACAGGTCGTATATCTCTCTAGCGAACTGATTGGTCGTCAGCGTCCTTGACCGGATAACGGCTACAACCTTGGCGTCCAGCCCCTTCTTGCCCACAATCGTCAGTACCGAGTAGTCGTCGCCGTGGCCCGATGCCACGTCCGCTCCGGCTACGTACTTCCACCCCGCCACGAACGGCTGCAACACGTGAACGAACGGCTTGCGCTGCGTCCATGTCACGTTCCGAGCCTCGGTCGCCAACTGGTCGGCCCCTGAGAAGATTCTTTCCTCTCCGGGCGGGGTAAGTGCCTCCTCCTCCGTCAGCGGGTAGTCCTGCCGTCTGAGGTATTCCTTCCCCTTGTACGACCGGCAGACTTCCTCCCACCACTCAGGGCCGAACAGGGGATGCTTGGTAGCGTCGTAGAACCTCGGAGTGAACCCGTTGTCGTTCTCTTTCGCCCCGTACCACAGCTTCTTGTAGAAGGAGTCAGGCTCGAATATCTCCGTCGTCGAACAGACGATGAACGTCCCGCCCGTCCGGTCAACCGTAGGCTTCAGGGCGGAAAACGACTTCTCCTGAATGGTCAGCCCCTTCTCCGTCGTCCGCCACTTGTCGTATTCGTCGCAGATAACGTCGGTCGCCGTGTACCCCGTTCCAGCCGTCGCCGTACACGGGAGCGCTCGAACCTCGGACTTGGTGCCCGACACCGTGTCCCACACAATCCCGATAGCGTCCGACGAGTCGGGAGACGGCGGCATCAGGTCGGTCATGGACGGCAGCCCCGTCCCTGCCAGAAGATTCCGGTAGATGAACTTCACATGGGAGAGGAAGTACTGCGCCTCCTCGTCCCCCTTCGAGATGATGAGGACGCGGGACATCGGCTTCGTGACCATCTTCCAGCAGCAGTAGCCCGCCAGCGTCCATGACACGGCTATCTGCCTTGACTTCAGGACAATCACGTTCCTGTGGTGCAGCAGCGTGTCCCACAGGTCCAAGAGATGCGGCAGCCTGCGGAACTGCAACGCGCCCTTGCCGGTCTCCTCGAACCATACGAACTTCAGGAACTCGGAAGGGTCTTGCCACGACACGAATATCTGTTGAAACTTCTCTTGGTCTGTCATGATAAGAAGGGGCCGGGGAACCCGAAGGCTCAACCCGGCCCGAGTAATGCTCGTGGAGTTGGGGTGGCGCGGAGGGACACGCCAGGGCCTATTCGAGCGTATTAGCCTCTCTCCACGCGGTCTATCT
>JBAZEK010000042.1 GCA_041653995.1 Dehalococcoidia bacterium | reverse complement strand
TGGTCTTCACCCTATTATGCTTCATTCTACTCCTACGACGGGCACCATGTGCTCTATGTATCTACCACACAGAATATCGCTGCTGTGGACATCGATCCCTGAATCTATGAAGACCATTTCACCGCCCAACTTCTTCATTGTAGCCTCCTCGGGAATGTTCTTGCCCTCGTACTCGACATACTTGACGAAGACATCGGGCTCGATTATCTCCAGCATTCGACAAGGAGTATCGTCAGGAAAGCTGAGAACGGCGCTGACGGGCCGCAACGCCCGTAGGATCGTCATTCGGTCCTCAAGCGGCATGTACGGGCGTCCAGGGCCTTTTCCTGCCACGTACGCATCCTCGTTGACCAGAACGATGAGCATATCGCCTAACTTCCGTGCTTCTTCGAGCAATTTGATATGTCCGGCGTGAATCACGTCGAAGCAACCACCGCAAGCTACTATCTTCATGATCTTGTCCTCCCCTGCTGCCTCGCAGCTGGTCTCCATTCACCTGCCTCTATTGTATCGCTTGATCCGCCAAACCAACTGTCCTATCTCTTTCGCCCAAGGACCAAACTTCCAGGTTTTCAGGGTACCACCCTGTGACCAGAGAACAAGACGCCAGTATTTGCTCCCATCATCGACCAAGGCCGTCTCCCGTTCAAGCTGCTGCTTGGACAAGGGCACAGAAACCCGAGCCCCTATGCCAAAAGACTCAATACGGAGCTGGTCTGTCTGATAGAGCCAGCCGCCCTCATCTCGGCGCACACCGCGCTTCCTGGCGACCAGAACGGCTCTATTGCGGACGATACGCCATAACAACCACCAAAGTAAGCTTCTCATTAGTCGTTGTATCCTCTCGGATGATCTCGGTGCCAGCGCCAGGCCGTTTCAATGATGTCATCGAGGCCATAGCGCGGAGTATACAACCCCATGCTTCGACTACCATCAGCTACCAGCCTTGCCGGATCACCAGGACGAGCCTCGCAGAACTTGAGAGGTATCGTATGATCGGTGATCCGTTCAATGGCCTGGACAACTTCAAGCACGGAAAATCCGCAATGTCCGCCGAGGTTGAATACGTCACTTTCATTCCCGTTTCGCAAGGCGTTCAAACCTGCGATATGAGCTTCGGCGATGTCGGACACATGGACGAAATCCCGGATGCATGTGCCATCAGGAGTATCCCACTCGGTGCCGTAGACATTCAAGACCGTGCCCTCCTGGATGGCTTTTATGGCACTCGGGATGAGATGCTGTTCGGGGCGATGATCCTCACCGATGGAGCCATCAACTGCTGCTCCAGCTGCATTGAAGTAGCGGAACGAGATATGTTTCAGATCGTAGGCTACTTCGTAGTCGGCCAAGACCTGTTCGATCATCAGTTTTGTCCGACCATAGGGGTTCGTGGGATTCTTGGGCGCATCTTCACGGATCGGAATGCTCGCAGGTTCGCCGTACACGGCGGCAGACGAGGAGAAGATGATCTTTTTGCAGCCGAAGTCCGCCATGGTGCCAAGAAGCACCAAAGTATTGCAGACGTTAGAATGATAATAGGCGTCGGGGTTGATGCATGAATCCGGCACGGACGCTTTGGCCGCGAAGTGGATTACAGCTTCAATGTCGTAGTTCTTGAACAATCGTCGGAGTGCGCTGGCTCCGCCACAGCTGCCGTAGGTCAGAGAGCCATAATCGATGGCTGATTGATGCCCGGCGCTGAGATTGTCGATAACAAGAACCTTTTCCCCTTTCTCTACAAGAGCTTTGACGGTATGACTGCCTATGTAGCCGCAGCCCCCGGTGATGAGTATTGCCATACTTAATCCTCGTGCTTTCCTGGATTCAGGCGTTCTGAACCCATGTAGTTGGTTATTTTGTAAACTCCCCGGCTTTCAGGGTCAATCTCACACTCAACTTTGAAGTAGAGGTGGATGCACTTTCGCCCCTCCTCAAAAGCAGCCTTGGCTCGGCGAAATGCCTGCCTCAGATACCCCAAATTGAGGCCATTTTCAGCGTCGGGACGTGATCCCTCGGCCACACAGAGACAGTGATCCTCGATCATGTGCTCAATGGTGAGACTATGATGCCCACTTGAGTAAATAATGGGATTCATCACGAAAATAGGGAACTCATCGGAGCCTCTGGGGTCAGAGATGACAAATCCCTCAATTACCTCTTTCATGCTGAACCTCCACCAAAACAGATCGGGCACTGCTGACCTTTCACGGGCATGAGTCGTTGAGGAGCTGCGCTTGCATGCTCACATTTGGCGATCCCGTGGGCGTCGGCGCGATGGATGATGCCGTTTACCTCGATATAGAAGACATCGGGCAGTGGCGGAGCGTCGAAGTTATCCTGGCGTAGGGTTGCACCGGCTTCATTGCACTGCCTGATGTATTCCGCGATCAATTCACGGCACCATTCTACCCTCATTTCGAGGTTCGGCAGGTCCACGGTGAAGAAGAGGTAGGGTTTGAATACCTCAAAGACACCCAGAAGCGAATTGTTGGCCTTTTCTCGCCAGTGCGGGTCAAAGTTGCTGGCCGGACGCACACCGTCGTCTACGGGCTTCAGGAGCGGCGGCAAATGGAAGATGATGTCATATCGTGGCCTCGGGTTGTTGGCCTTGTTCAGCTCACTGAAGAGATCATTCATCACCATCACGTCTTTGGGCGTGCCCTTGGAAAGCATCTGAGCATACATCATGCCCATAAAGATCGGGGCATCGGTGATGACGAGATTAGCGTCGCCGACCGATTCCTCCCAGTCCATCTGCTTCTTCAGGATGCGAAACTGCTCCCAGATGTCCGTGATCCCACCATGCTTGATGATATAGCGCCGGGCATACTCGGCTGACAACTCAACGTTCTCAAGACCCTTGATTCCTCGACAAGCAGCCGCGAGCCCTCGGGCGGTCGATGTCTTGCCTGAACCGGGAACTCCGGCAAATCCAATCCTCATCATAAGTTAGCTCCTCACTCGCATGATATTGATCCAGGGAATCCCTGCTTTTTCGGCGTATTTGACACAGTTGGCAGTACCGCCGGAGCTGCCATCCCAACACGCGATGACCAGATCGGCTGAATCGACCATATACTGGTTCCTCAGCTCACATAAAATGGCTGTCTGGTGCCTGCTGGACTTGGCGTTATGGTAGACCTCTATGAGACCGGCTTTCTTGCTCCAATACTCGCTCTCGCCGACCGTAGGACGAAGAATGCACTGCTCAACGTTCACAATCTTGCCACCAGAGGCTTTGAGCTGGTTCAGGAGGGCTCTGTAGAGCTGCTGGGCACGATCAGGCCATATCGTATGCTGTCTTTCGGAGGGTCGGCAAGCTACGAGGGAGATTCCCAGCTGAAAACACGCCTTGACCGCTTCCCAGTCGTAGCCCTGGGCCATGCCGTCGTAAGCCCACTTGATCCGTTCGATACCGATGGTATCAAGGAGATCGAGGGTGTCATTCAGATAAACGGGTCTTATGGAGCCATACCCGCCGAGTTTGTCCGGGCGATGGCCGGTGAACGCTATGTTGAGCGTTTCATGATCTCTGACCCAAGAAAGAAAGCTTGATGGGTAATGATTGCTCAAAGTCTACCTCGCTGCGTGTGTCGTTATCCTGGTCGCTCTAAGGCCGTAGGAGTAGCTGCCCTGGGGCATGCCGATTCCCACGTGTGGACGACCGTTGATGAAGTCAGGTTTGCCGTCTTGAGTGTCGCCGCAGCAGGTTCGGCAGATCATATTGAGTTCGCCGACCCACGCTACACCCTCAGCGTTGCGTATTTCATTGCCACAGCGACATCTCTTCATCGGACCACTCTCAGGTTTGACTTCTGAGCGAAGCATGAATCAGTCCCATGAGGGCAGTTATCCAGCTTGACCAGAGCCATGTGCAGCCAGTTCAACTTGATTGTTTTGTCATCTTCTACGGTAATAGTGCCGAACTCGCCGGTATGTGGGTGCTTACCCGTAATCTGGACTTTAAGCTCACTCATAGTCTCTCACCCCCAGCCCGGACGGGAAGCGGGGCTTGCCCTGATCCGTCATGTTCTGGAACTTCACCGTGTAGAGCTTGCCCACGGGATCATAAGTGCCCTCACAGAACCCCAACCACAGTTCCTTACGACCCTCTATGGTGCCACAGGGCCTGACCTTGAACGTCTTACCCTCGGCAGTCTCACACACATACATGATAGCTTCTTCGTCGGTGCCTTTG
>JBAZEK010000041.1 GCA_041653995.1 Dehalococcoidia bacterium | reverse complement strand
GCCCGATGTCGAAGTAACGCTGGGATGGTACTAGGAGGTATGGTATGACGCAGTATTTTGAATCGGGGACAACCCACAGATTAAACGTGGAGGCTTTCAATCCTACCGCCTACAGCTGGAAGTATCGCTTCGACATCATCCTCGAGGGGCAGGTGGTCGGCAGCATAGAGCGCGAGATCGATACCGGCGTCACTAAGCTATTGAGCACAGATATCGTGATGCCCGAAGTGAGCGAGCCCACGGAGCTGACCTTCCAAGTGCATGCTTACGAGATAAGCGCGTCGCCGGCATACGACCTGGGTATCGTGGCGTCAACCAGCGTAATAGTGCAGGAGCTGCCTTCAGGAGGAGCTTACAACGCCGAGGCTTATTTCGACGACGTGCGTCTGGCCAACTACGAGTTCGAGGCGGGAACGGCGCACAAGATAACTGTTAAATTCACCAATCCCTTCGACACCCCTCTCGAATTCTACCTGGTCGGCCAACTGGGGGGCATGAACCTCTTTAATCAGATAGGCTTCTTCACGGTCGGCGCGGGCCAGACTGTGACCAAAGAAGCCAACTTCTTAACCGGCGAGACGCTTGGCTTGGTAGGCCCGGTGCCGATATCCCTGCACTGCACTACCAAAGGTATACCGGGAGAGGATTTCGAGACCGGCAGCGTCCAGATAATCGCGTCGACCGCGGTCCAGGACGGCACTATAGAAGTAGTACCTGTGCAAACGTCGGTCCCGCAAGGCGCGTCGTTCGAATATGACGTGAGGATCACGAACACCACCAGAAAGGTGTGGTCGTACCCTTTCAAAGTATACCTGTATGACAAGAATGGCGAAGTGATCGGCGGCGTGTCTACCAGTATAGGCGTCGGTCCTTATAGCACGGGCGTATTTGAGTGGGCAACCTCCATGATAAAGGATTGGGGGGTGCCTCCCGCCGGCACGGCAACGATCAAGACGGTTTTCCTGGGACGGACGGAGACGCAAGGCACGTTCACTATAACCGCGGCAACTGTTCCCGCAGCCAAAGTTGCTTACGTGAGCAAGACGTGGTTCCGGATACCCGAGCAGAACAATACCCTGATGATGAGGGTCAACCTCAAGAACAACTCGGGGAGAACGCTTACTCCATGGGACTTCGATGGCTACATCTGGTCGACACACAGGGCCGAAGGATATGTCTTTGAGTCGGGGCTTTCACCGGACGGATGGGACGGCGACTGGCCGGCAGGCACGACCAAGCCATTCCTCTCCGAGTGGTGGAACATGGGGTTCAACCCCGGGGTGTATGACGTGATCCTCGGGCTAAAGACATACGAGGAAGGTACGTGGACCTTAAACGGCATGAGCTACCCGGTGAGTTTAGGGTCTTACACCGTGACGTAGGAGTATCATGAACGAGAAAACAGTAATGCTTGGAGTTGCAGCGATCGCCGCGGCGTTCGGGATCGGCTATTATATAATGAAAGAGCCGGAGGAAGAGCAGGAGGCCGTGGCGCGGGAGATCTCCGTCGGCGCCAGGAGCATGGGTATATACTGCATAGACTGTTAGGAGCCGGGAGCCCATGAAGATAACAGATCTGAAAAGTCAGGAATGGTATGCTTATACCAATAAGGTAAGGCCCGGGGACATAGTGGCCGTAGTCGAAAGCGGCTTCGTTACACGCTTGGCATCCAGGCTCATCCTGCCGGCTACAGAGTTCTTCCACTTCATCATCATAGCGGACTACATCCCCCACGAGAACGACTTCGTTATCCTTGAAAGTATACCGAGCCACGGCGTGGCCGTGGGCCGGCTGTCGTGGTATTTAGGCAAGACCATTAACATCTACCGCCCGAGCCGCGAGAAAGTGCTCATGTTCGATATCCTGGAGAATGAGCGCGCGGGTTGCCACTTGACCCCGGAGGAGATGGGCCGGCGCGCGGTGTGGCAGGCTACGGCGCACGGGCGGTCCGGATACGATTACGTCCTGTGCGCTCAGATCGCTTACCGCGTGCTGTCACGCTGCCTGCGCAACTGGATGAAGGGCCGCGGGTTTGCAGTGCACTTCACCGAGATCCCGCGGACGGGGCGGGGAGGCCTGTGGTGCACCGAGCTCGTCGACGAGGCTTATGAAGGCCTTTACCCGGTGCTCGACCGGGACTACGAGGCGCTGCCGTCCAACTTCATCTACCAGTACCTCGACGGCTACCTGGATTATGTTTGCGGGTGGCCGGGCAAATGAGCGAGAAGACTTATGTGCTATGGGGCACCAAGAAGGGCGATCCCAGCTATGCCGAGCAGATCATCACGGAAACCAAAGATAAGGGGCACCTCGAGAAAGCGAAGAAGTGGGCGGCGGAAAACGACTTCGTAAACATCAGAACCATGGTCCATAGGGAAGGCGATAGGCCGAATTTTGGCAGTGCTCTCCGAATTCTGGGAGCTGCAGCTCTCGGGTATACGGCATGGGCCACAGCCAATTTCTTCCTCAAGCGCAGCGAGGCGCTGGATATCGCCCGGTCGCTGGCCGCGGACAAAGGCATGATAAACCTGGGCGCCGGCTGCAACCGGGACTCTTTGACCATGGGCATCTGCAGCCTGCCCGAGGTAGTGACCAACGCCGATATCAACGCCGGCGGCCCCAACTCCGTAATCGCAAACTTCGAATCCGGGCGCCTGCCCTTCGCCGATCGACAATTTGACGTAGCCTTCGCCAGCCATGTCCTGGAGCACTTGGTGAATTGGGAGACCGCGCTGGATGAGTGGAATAGAATCGCGGACCGTGTTATAGTAGTGCTGCCCCATCCGCTGAGTATAATGGGGCACGTAGCCCGGGAGCACGTCCAGCATTTCAGCCACGCCGACGCCCGGGCGATCGAGGCCGCCTGGCCCCGAACCAAAATCTTCCAATAGTGCATAACCCCCTTGACAAACGTGCATAACCGTGTATAATAAGTGCATAACTGGGAGGCTACAATGGAAATCGTGACGGTGGAGCTAAGCCGCATAAGGCCTGAGCCATGCACTGCGCCCAAAGCGTTAGATACAAGCGTGGGCAAGTACGGAGTATTGCATCCTCTTCTCTTGGAAGCGATCGATGACAAGAAGTACGACTTCGGCGTGGTCGACGGCAGGCGGCGCCGGCAGAGCGCTCAGAATAACAAGCTGAAACAAGTGCCCGCTATCATACTGCCCGCCGACGTGTGCCGCGAGCTCATCGGGCTCTCCGAGCACTACAGCCGGTCGCCATCCCCGGCGATCGAGGCGGAGTATTTCGCGGCCCTCATCTCCGGCGGCATGACGCAGACCGAGCTGGCCGTGGCGCTGGGCATCAGCCAGGGGAAGATCAGCCAGCGGCTGGCGCTGCGCGAGAAACTTATCCCCGAGCTCTTCGAGATGCTGAGATCAGGTACTCTCATAGCTACAGTGGCCAGGGAAATCACTTCTCTCGATAGCCAGGCGCAACGCAGCTTGTTAAAACAGGCCACGAAAGGCCAGAGGCTGACCATTAAGTATCTGAACGGCCTTAAGCGCGAGAAAATGATGTCGACCCTCGACCTGGTGGCGATCCCGGAGGTCCCTCAAGATAAAAAGAAGATATGCCCGCACTGCGGAAAGGAGATATAGGCATGGATACGCCTGCTCAGAAGTCGATAGTATACACCCTGTATTTAAAAGACAGATGTAGAATTTGTCTCCGGAGAAGCCAATGCAAAAAGACACCTAATGAAATGATCTTGTGCTCACAAAATAGCTTTTATAAGGGGCCAGGTCAAGAGGATGCTATCAAGAATGACTCGCTAATAGATAACCCTGTGAAGATCTGCCCGCACTGCGGAAAGGAGATATAAATGAGTAAAACAGTTGTGATATCAGATAAAACGGCAGCGTTCTTGATTGAGCTTAACCGCAGATTAGAAACGCAGGACAATCGTGCAACAGCAAGCCCGTATTTTTTCACCGTGCGATGTATAAGCGAAGTGCCTGTTCCAGATGGATTTACAGATGAGATTCGCTACGTAATAGACGGATGTAGCTCTTACACTGAGGATGAGCTAAGGAAATATTGCGAAGAAAATGAGCTTGATTTTGAAGAATTCAAAGTCAATGGGTGCCAGAAGTATAATGTTAGGGACGTCGAGGAATTTAAAAACGTTTTCTTCACCGAAGAAGGGTATAACGAGCATATAAGGCTCAACGGGCATAACTATCGTCACTACAAAAGGTTCGACTCTTATGTCGATCACGCGTTTCGTAATCCTGAAATAGAGCAATTGTTAGCTGCAGTACGAGAGATAAGTAAGGCGCTTTATAGATGACGAGACTATACCGGATTAAAGGAGATGGGATCCGATGGCTGATAGAAAAATAGTCGTGAATATGGATAAGAAGTGTCTGCGGTGCCACAAGGGTGGGGCAACTCAGAGCGGATACTGTTTAAAATGTATCACGAAGATGAT
>JBAZEK010000040.1 GCA_041653995.1 Dehalococcoidia bacterium | reverse complement strand
GTCAGGGTGAAACGGGAAGAGTCCCGGTACTCCTCGACCAGCTCGCTGACCTTGGCCAGCAGCTTGCTCAGGTTCTCGAACTTCTCAACATCCTCGTTGTGGACGAAGAAGTCATAGCCCTGGCAGAAGACGTTGGACGTCTCCGTGAAGACCCTTGCGTAGCGTATGCTCTGCTCGTCGCAGTATTTGCGCATCAGGTCATCGAACTGCTTCAGGCTCGCTGCATCGGACGAACCGAACAGGATTGCATCGTCCCGGACCTTGGTGTAGGTCTTGGAACTCACGCTCATGTAACCTCTCCAGCCATCCGTGTGGATGTACTTGCACTCGAAGTCGTCGTTGGCCTTGCTCTCATTGATTTGGTAGACGTACTCCGGGTCGCTATCATTGCCGTAATAGACGGTGGCGTCCGGGTCTTCCGATTCGACACAGGGGTCGCACACTGGCCGGTCCTGCTTGTCAAGATAGGGACTATCATTCTCTTCCAGCTCTATCACTTCGCCACACCAGGCGCACTTAATCTCTTCTTTATCATTGTTGTCAGTCATGTGATTAGACCTCAGAATAAGTATTCAAGTGAAGAAATGAAAAAGGGGTTTACTCTTCTCCCTCGTCGGGGGCGAACCATTCCAGCACGCCCAGGAAGTCGGTGACGTACACGATTCTCTGGCCTTTTATCTTCTCTATCAGGTCACCACTGAACTCAGTGGCCCCGAAACAATCGGCCAGCGCCCTGACGCCGTACCCGGACTCGATGAACGCCGGGGGGCCTTCCTCGAAGTGTAAGGTCCAGAGCCCGGACATGGGATGACCGGACAGGCCCGATATGGTCCCGTGCTGTACTACTTCATTGATTTCTTCTGCATCAATCATGTAAATATCTCCTTAGAGGCGATAGCGGGATGGGCACCTTGGACCCCACCGCCCATATGGCTCTCCCCGGCGAAACTTGTAGGAAACTCCAGGGAGTTGGGATGTGTGGCTCACTAAGTGGCCAGCTATCCGCCGCCTCCAAATATAGTATGCCATCGAAGCAAAGAAAAGATAGAAAGGGTTTATTTGGTCTTAGCCAGAATCTGCCAGCTCCCGATGATGGGCGCAAAGTCGCCCTCCTCTCCACGGGTCCAGATGCCCTTCCCGCTAATGCTCTTTAACCCACGGAGCTGGACACGTAGCTGCTTGCGCCCGTCGCCTCGGACATTGTTATCAATGACCGCGGATTCCAGGACGCCCTCGGAGTATCCGTTCCCTCCGCCTCCGGCCAGGTACACGGTCTTGCCGAAGTAGGGCCCGAGGTTCTCCAACCATTCTTTGATGGTCTTCTCATCGACCTTGGAAGCCCAGTCGCCCCAGTTCATGGAGCCGGGTTTATTGCACCCAGCAAGCACTTTAAAGCTCACAATCCCTCCTCCTCCTTCACCTTCTTCAGCCTCTCCTCCTCTACGCTCTCCAGCTCCTTCTTCTCCTTTGCTTTGAAGGCCTTGCGCTCGGCACGGGTCATCTCGTCCCAGCTCTTCTCCTTGGGCTTCTTAACAGTGCCCATGAGCTGCTGGAAGCAGATGTTGCATATGACCTTCTGCTCCCCGTTGACCTCGATGCCATTGCCGCCTTCTGTCCCGCTCTTCCACTCCCTGCGACAGAGGTCGCACTGGAGGTAGAGCACTTCTTCCATTTTCTTGATTATTGCCATATTTGATTACCTCTGTAATAGTATGTCAACGAAGCAAAGAAAAATAGGGGAAGAGGTTTACTACTCATGGTTCAAAACCGGGAAGCGGTCCTCCATTGCGCTGGCTATCCTGTCCAGCATGTGAACGATGGGGACGTTGCAGAACCTACAATCGTCCGAACCATCTTCATGGGCGCATGCCAGGTTGGTGAACTTGCACATGTGATGGTATGTCCCGTCATCGTCGGTACGAACGGCATCGCGCCAGGTGTCAGTGGAGTGGTCAGGCAGCATCTACCGCACCCTCCTCCAGCTCCACCTTCTTGCCGCAGAACGGGCAATAGTTGATAGTGAAGCCATAGTGGCCCTCATACCCTACCTGCACCCTGTCGTTGCTAACGAAGATGCCATCATCGGGCTCGGTCTTGTAGTGGACCTTCATTTCCTCGCAGCATATCTTGAGTTGTTTCATAGCTCCTCCGCTCTCTCGTGCTTCCTCTTGTTGGAACGCTTTGGCCTGTTGTGGTCCTTGTCGTCCTCGGGCACGATGACGTACTCCACGCCATACTTCTCGTTCCTCTTGGTGAGCTGCTCGGACATGGTGTCGAGCATCTTCTGCGTGACGACCATCTCCACCTTCCGGGGCTGGAAAGCGTAGAAGACCGCGGGAACGTCCTTCATGTACTTCAGCTCAACGACCCCGTCGTCGTTCTTCCTCCACCAGTCGGCCAGGAGCGGCATCTGGTCCCCGGCCTTGGCCTCCTTCCAGGCCTCTACCTTCCCCGCGGACGGGTGGGCGATAAGGACCCAGGTGGAGCCCGGAACGAAATCGTTGGGCACTGCCGGTATCCTCTTGGACACGCCCAGCTTGTGGGCCTCGGACACGAAGGTCTCGGGAGTGTAGAACTTGTCCCCGACCCAGGTCAACAGGACCTTGGTCTGCTCGAAGACACAGCTCTGACAGTATGTCGGTCTCATATCCACTAATCCATGGGCCACACAGTCGCCGCCAAAGAAATGCTTGGCGTCAATCCAGCGTGTGCCCCGGAACTGCCTCATGCCCTCGCCGCATGTGGGGCAGGGCACCACTATCCTCGGCATGCCGATACAGGAAACTGACAGGCCATCACCTATCATATAATATCCTCCACTTTGTCTGTAACCGCAGCCACGTTTTGCTTCAACAGCCATAGTTATCAAAGTATGTATGCAATCGAGAGAAAGAAAAAACGTAAAAATGTTAGTAGAGAACTATATCCTCCACCTCAGTAATATCCAGCTCGACCCTGTCCCCATATTTGATGGAGGTCATGCCCACGGGGTCGTTGTCGAGCGTGCCGACCAGCTTGTCCCCGGCGATAGAGGTCACGATGACCCACATGTGCTCAGGAGCAGCGCCGTCCTCTGCGAAGCGCTTCTTGATGCTGTCCCCTATCCGTATATCCTCGGCCTTGAACTTGCCCTTATGGGGGTACATCTTCTCGCTGCACTCCGGGCACATGGGGATGACGTTATTACTTGATTTCTTCCAGATAGACATGTAATCCACCTAGTATGGCTATGTCATCGAACAAAAGAAAAGGATGAAAGAGTTTACACCCAGGCAGGCTCTATATCCGTGTCCGGCAGGGACCTCAGGAAGTCCAGGACCTTTTCAGGTACCTCGACCTTCTGCCAGTCGCTGCCGTACTTGTGGCCGCAGATAGGGCAGGGCTTGGTCAGGACGCCCTGAGGGTGCTCCGTGGGGTAGGTGTGCCCCGAATATTTACTGGTCATGGTCTTTGGATTGTACCATATCAGCTTGGGCTCAGGCGAGCCCTCGGGCACGTCCAGGGAGTAGGGCAGGTTTAGAACCTCTTGCTCCTCGGGGGTCACGGATGCCGTACCCTTCAGCCCGATTTCCTGCTGGACCCTACGCTCAATGTTTTGTCTCATCTGGCAGGTGCTGGAGTTGAGAATGTAGGTCGTGAACTTCAGAAGCTCCTGACCCCACTTCTCGGCCATCTGGTGCTCGCATCCTGGGCGCATGTCGTTCAAGTGCCAGGACTCCCAGATGTCGATGAGGTCCAGCCACTTGGCCTTGCTCCAGCCAGGGGCGAACTCAATCTCACCTGGCTCGATAGGATGACGTGTCCTGGCATCATTGTCCTTTGGGTTGCGATGGGCGAACTCCATATCAATCTGGCCGGAACTTCCATAGGCGTTGCCATTGGCCTTGGGGCCGATGACACCAGTTATGGACAGCTTACCTTTCTGGAACTCTATGTCCAGAAAGACATGCCGCCTGAACTGGCCGACCTTGACCCTTCCAATGTGTACTACTTTCTTGAAATCGGTGGTAATGTAAATCACCAATAATACTATGCCAACGAAGAAATGAAAACTAAGAGGTTTTCTTGCACATCTCGACCATGTCGTCCACGCACATTCGAGCGTCTGGCAGGGACACGCAGGCACGACCATGGTGGGCCTTGGTACTCCCATCTGGCAGAGCTTCTACGAACGCGACCCAGTAGTCGACCGTATGCGCGAACCCACTGGACCTGGAAATCTCATAGGCCACGTTCTGGGCCACCATACCGGTCTCGACAACCACCGGAGTGGTCTCATTGTGCTTATTGCCATAGTGCTGGCTGATTATTCTTGATGCATCCATAACAGATACCTCTGAATAAGTATTCAATCGAAGCAAAGAAAAGACTGGAAGGGGTTTAACAGTCGGGGTGGGTGTTGTTGACCACCGGACCAGGCTCGGGCTCCACGATGGGGTCGGGTTCTACCACAGGCTCCGGCTCAGGGGCGACCGTCACCGGGGTCGTATCGTTCACGACCGGCTCTGTGATTGTGCTCTGGTCATCGTCATTGACCAAGGCATCAGGGCTCTTGTTCTGGGTCATTGCCATGGCCCCAATGGCCACTACTATCGCCAAAGCGACAGCCACGAGCATGATTTTTCTGGAGTTCTGCATATTATCTCCTCAATAGAACTATGTCAACGAAGCAAAGAAAAAGTAAGAGGTTTAATGCTGCTTCCTGGCCTTTGCCTTGGCAGCCTTGCACGGGCTCCAATCCCCGCAGGTCTGGCATGCATGGCAGCGGTTGTCCTGCAATCCAAAGCAGCCGACGCCGGAGGGCATCTCCTTCACGGACTGTATGGTCCCACAGGTCCCGCAC
>JBAZEK010000039.1 GCA_041653995.1 Dehalococcoidia bacterium | reverse complement strand
ACGGCCTCACTGACGATAAGAAGCGGCAGTGGGTAGCGGTTGCTAACAGCGTTTTAGATAGATGCCTGAAAGAGGGCGGCACGGACGAAACCTGTGCTCCCAAGGCCATACGGCGGGCTAACGGCGTAGTGCGAAAGGGGGCAGACATGGACACGGAAGCTGTTGAACTGACAAGCAGGATTCTGAAGCGTGACGATACTCAGAGGTTCACTTTGGGCGTTGTGTACGAGCCCGAGACTCTGGATTCACAGGGCGACTGGGCCAGCGCAGGTACCATTGAGAAAGCCTGCTGGAGTTTCACGCGCACTCTGCAGGGCAAGGGCAAGGCCCGCAAGATGGCGGCGGAACTGGTTGAGGAGCTTGTGAAGTCTGCGAACACTGGCGAAGCGATTGAAATAGACATCACCGCGCTATGGGACGAGATACAAAAGAGCGGCCTCAACGACATGCACGTCAACACGGCAGACGACGACAGCATTGGAGACATTGTTGAGAACTACATCGTCCGCGCAGACATGGAGATTGACGGGCAGAAGGTTAAGAAAGGCTCATGGCTGCTTGGCGTCGTGTGGCACCCCGAGCACTTCGCCAAGATAGTGGCCGGTGAAAGAACCGGCCTCAGCATGGAAGGCACTGCCCGAAAGGTGGTGAGAACATGCCCGAAACCCTGATTGAGAAAGAAATGGTCGAAATGGACATCCCCACCGTAGCTGGCGTAGACCGTGCCGCAAACAAGCGTATCTGGCTGATAGTCAAACGCGCCGACACGGACGACATTAACAAAGCGCTCTGGAGTGCCGCTCAAATAAATGACCTGCCCGACAGCAGCTTCGCCGTGATAGAACCAGGCGGCACGAAGGATGAAACAGGTAGGACGGTGCCTCGCGGTTTGAGACACCTGCCATACAAGGACGGCAGCGGCAAGGTTGACCTGCCACACCTGCGCAACGCGCTGTCCCGCCTGCCGCAAACCAACATCTCCGCAGAGCTGAAAGCAAAGGCGAAGGCCAAGCTGGAAGCGGCTGCGCGAGAGGCTGGCATTGAGACAGGCACAGAGAAACGAGACTCTCCTAGCAAGGAGGATGAGAACCGAATGACCGAAGAGGAAATCAAGGCCCTGCAAAAGAAGGTAACGGACTCCGAGGCTGCTTTGAAAGAAGCCAACGAGAAAGTCGCCAAACTTGAGGGCGAGCTTGCGGAAGTCAAGAAGTCACTGAAGCCAGAACCCGAGGACATCTGGAAGGGTGTCAATCCCGAGGTTCGCAAGCAGTTCGAAGCACAGAAGACTCGTGCCGAGGAAGCCGAGAAGGTTGCCAAGGCCGAACGTGACCAGCGCATTGAGAAGGAGTACATCGCGAAGGCTGAGAAGCTCACCGACATACCGAACCTGAAGTCTGAAGACTTCGGCAAGGTGCTGAAGGCGCTTTCCGAGAAGGCTCCCGAGCACTACGCTGCAATCGAAACGGCGCTTACCGCCGCGAACGAGACGCTGAAGACGAACAATGTGCTGCTCCAGGCAATCGGCAAGAGTGGGCCTGTGCCGAACTCGGCAGAGGCAAGGCTTGAGGAAATCGCCAAGCGGTATCACGCCGAGAAGAAGGCCCCCACCTTCGAGCAGGCGTATGACCTCGCGCTGAAAGACAATCCCGACCTCTACGCTCAATACAACACTGAGAAGCGACAGGGGGTGAAGTAGTAATGGCTTACCAGATACCTCCGTATACGGTTATTGGCACACTGAAGGTTCCCGCAAGCACTGCATGGGCGGGCTACCAGTTCCGCGCCGTCGGCCTAGATGAATCGACGGCGGGCTACATCAGGCTGCCAAACAGCTCGCTGGGCAACAAGATACTCGGCATTCTGCAGAACAAGCCGGGCAGTGGGCAGGCGGCTACGGTATGGCCCATCGGCTCCGGCGCTGTCAGCAAGATTCTCGGCGCAACGACCACGATTACCTTCGGCGACCTCGTATGGTTCACCTCGCTGGGCTTCGCCAAGTCGTCCACCGCTGCTGTAGCCAATACGCCGCTGTTTGGGCCTGTGCTGGAAACCTGCACATCCACAGGTGCGCCGATTTCCTGCGTGCTACAGCATATCAAGACCGACACGTAAACACCACCGCTTCACTTACCCGCTTCGATTCCCACGTTCCGCCCTACCGTACCGAGATTCACCTTCACTCTAAGCCCAATGTGTTAGGCGCTGAATTCAGCTTCTGACCACGCTTTTCGGCTTGGCCCAGACTAGGAATGGCCGCCGAAAGCCTGTCCCCCCAGCAGGCCCGTCTGGGCCAATTGGTTCCATTATGGGGGCAAGCATAGCCACAATTCTGGGGGTGTGAGCTCTCCTGACAAGGAGGGACCACCTTTGGCCCAACCGTCCTATGGGGACGTGCATGTTGACCGTCCCCTAACCAACATATCCACGGCGTTCATCCAGAAGCAGGATAGGTTCATAGCGACCAAGGTCTTCCCCGTGGTGCCGGTTCCGAAGCAGTCCGACAAATACTTCACGTATACGCAAGCCTACTGGTTCACAAGTGAGGCACAGCCACGCGCACCCGGTTCGGAGACTGCTGGCAGCGGATTCGGGATTGGAACCGCTTCCTATTCCTGCGACGTTATCGGCTTCCACAAGGATGTAGATGACCAGACCAGAGCCAATGCGGATGCTCCCATCAATCTGGACAGGGATGCCACAGAGTACGTCACGCAGCAGCTCTTGCTCAAGCGAGAGATTGACTGGGCTGCGACGTTCTTCGCGACCTCCGTCTGGACAGGCTCCACAACGGGCGCTGACATTGCTCCTGGCGACTGGGACACTGCCGCAGGCACACCGATTGAGGATGTTGCCGCAGAGCAAATCGCGATAATCAAGAACACCGGCTACAAGCCCAACATCATGGTTGTAGGCCCTGAAGTGTACGAGCACCTGAAGAACCACCCCGACATCCTGGAGCGCATCAAGTACACGCAGCGCGGCGTAGTCACCGAAGACCTGCTTGCAGGACTGTTTGACGTGGAGAGGTTCTATGTCGCGTGGGCTGTCAAGAACAGCGCGAAGGAAGGCGCTACCGCTTCGTATGCGTTCGTCAACACCTCGAAGGACGCGCTGCTCGTGTACGCTCCCCCGAACCCTGGCCTGCTGCAGCCGTCCGGCGGCTACTGCTTCACCTGGACAGGCTTGAACGGCGCTGGCCTTGGAGCAAACCGCATCAAGAGATACAGGCTTGAGCAGATCGCTTCCGACCGCATCGAGGGTGAAATGGCGTATGACTTCAAGATAGTCAGTCCTACCTGCGGAGCCTTCTTCCATGGCTGCGTCGCCTAAGGGGGCGCATAAATATGGGTGTTAAGAAGGTATTCCAGCCAATCTACGTCGTTGGCAACATCGAAGGTACAAGCGACATCAAGGCCAACTACGGCATAGCGGCAACCTCGAAGGCGGCCATCACCAAGGGAATCACGGCTTCGTCTGCGGCCATCACGGGTACGCTGTCGGCTGGTGTGCTGTCCGTAACAGGAGGCACCATAACCAGCTCTTCCAAGATAACCGCCACCAACCTGCTCACCGCATCCTCGAAAGCCACCTTCACGCTGGAGGCCACTGCGTCTTCCAAGCTGACTGCAACGGCGTTGCTGACAGCCAGCTCGAAGGCAACCGTTGGGCTGTTGCTCACAGCTTCCAGCAAAGCGACAGTCAACAATCTACTCACCGCAAGTAGCAAAGCCACAGTCACAAACCTGCTCACCTGCTCCAGCGCGGCTTCGGTAGCTAAGGGCCTCACGCTTTCCAGCGGCCTGAACCATTCCGTCGCAACGCAGGCCACCACGGGCGGCGCGGCAGGCGGCGTTGCGGGCTACGGCGTAACTCTGATTACCCGCACCACGGGCAAGTGCTACTACAACCTGGGCAATCCTGTGGCGGGCAGGCAGGTTACGGTTGTTCGCGCAGCCATACAGGGTGACTCCACTGCCAACAATGCCTATAAGGTATATCTGCTTACAGGCGTGGGGCAGTTCCTCAGCACGGCTGGCGTCAAACAGGCCGCAATCATGCACGTGACAAACTCGTACTTCTCCGCGATTGGCACGGGCAGCACACAGTGGGTCGTCACAAACAACCGTAGCGTGGTGTTCGGCTCAACCACCTAGTTCCACCTCTCTGGGGGAATTCCGCAAGACCGACCAAACACGACAAATGGGGGTGTCTGTTTTCCCATGGCTATCAACGAGTTCGGCATCGAGCCGATAGGCAAGGTAAACGATAGGGTCATCATCCTAGGCTTTGCACCTTCTTCGAGGGACAAGGCTCCTTTGGACGAAGGCGGCTGGGATATATGGCCCATCAACGAGCTGTACATGGAAATGCCGCAACTGGAGGCTCGGGCTACGGCGTGGTTTCAACTGCACGGGCTTGAGCCTCCTACGGCGCGTGACCCGAATCACAAGGCATGGCTGGCGAAGCAGAAGTTTCCTGTGTTCATGTGGTGGCAGCATCCTGAGATTCCGAACAGTGTGCGCTACCCATTGGAGCAGGTGCTTCACATGGCGACTGATGGCTACACCAATTCCGGCGCTAACTACTTCACCAACACGATTTCTTGGCTCATCGCGCTGGCCGTCGCCTACGGCTACAAGCGTATCGCGCTGTACGGTGTGGACATGGCGCAGGACAATCCCGTGGGTCAAGAGTATGCCAAGCAGCGTCCTTCCTGCGAGTTCTGGATAGGCGTTGCCAAAGGCAGGGGCATACAGGTTGACATACCACCGGAGAGTGACCTGCTGCAGACGCCATTCCTGTACGGGCCAACACATCTCGAACCGTGGCTTGCCAAGCTCGAAGCGCGGAACGACGAGCTT
>JBAZEK010000038.1:4503-4872 GCA_041653995.1 Dehalococcoidia bacterium | reverse complement strand
GCGGGTACCGGTGCCGGAACATAGACCGTCACCGATGTTGCCTGGATTGATATATTTGACCCGCCAGCGTTCGTTGCGTTCAGCGAAACTGTGTACGTCCCTGCTGCCGAATAGGTGTGCACCGGATTCTGCACGGTCGCGTTTGTCAGGTTGCTATCGCCGAACGACCAGTTCCAGCTCGTTGGAGTGTTCGTGGAGGTATCTGTAAATGTCACGGTCAGGGGAACGGTCCCGGTTGACGGAGTTGCCGTGAAACCGGCAACCGGGGCAGGTGAACCCACAGTAATGTACCCTGCCTTCCGTGTGCTGTTGTATCCACCGGTGTTGTATGCCTGCAGTGCTATCGAATAGTTCCCCTGCAAGGCATAC
>JBAZEK010000038.1:0-4493 GCA_041653995.1 Dehalococcoidia bacterium | reverse complement strand
CAATAAGAACGACGCTGCCGTCCGGCAGAACCACACACTTTTGTCCTTGTCGTGCCGACCACCCGGCACTCGCAGTCACCTGCGTCCATGTGGTGCCATTATCAGCCGACTGCCAAACGTCATTCTTACGGTTGTTGCGGTCCTCCCCCCCCAAGAGGACGATATTGCCATCCGGCATTACCACGCTGCTGTGCCGCGATCTTGCCAACCACCCAGCGTTCGCACTCACCTGCGTCCATGTAGCGCCCTTATCAACCGACTGCCATGTATCATTTGTATAGCCGTTGTTATCCTCGCCACCTGAAAGTACGATACTGCCATCTGGCATTGCGACGCTTGTATGAGAATGTCGTGCCGACCACCCGGAGCTTGCGTTCACCTGTGTCCATGTGGCACCACTATCAGCCGACCGCCATGTATCATTCCTGAAGCTGCCATCCCAGCCTCCTGATAGGACGATGCTGCCATCCGGCAGTACCACGGTGCTGTGAAATTCTCTTGGTGACCATCCTGCACTTGCGTTCGCGAGCGTCCATGTAACGCCATTATCAGCTGACTGCCAAACATCATCTTTCATGCCGTCGGTTGCCTCGCCACCGGTCAGGACAATGTTGCCATCCGGGGTCACAACACTGCTATGCCACTGCCGCTCACTCCACCCGGCACTCGCAGTCAGCTGCGTCCATGTGGCTCCCTTATCGGTCGATCGCCACGTGTCATTCGTGAAGCCGCCACCTTCCAATCCCCCCATTATAACAATGCTTCCGTCAGGCATCGTTACTCCGGTATGACCTTCTCTTTGTGACCATTCGGCACTCGCAGTCTGCTGTGTCCATGCCTGCGTGTAATTTTCATCACCGAAGAACCACGCCCAGCCGGTGGGGGTTTGTGTGGACAGGTCAGTGAATGAAACCAGTAGCGGGACGGGTCCGGAGGTGATATTGGCGGAGAAGTCAGGTACTGGTGCCGGGACGCGAACCGTGATATAATTCGTCCGGACGGATATGTTCGATCCACCGGCATTCGTCGCGTTTAACGAAACCGTGTACGTCCCTGCTGCCGAATAGGTATGCACCGGATTCTGCATAGTCGCGTTTGTCAGGTTGCTATCGCCGAACGACCAGTTCCAGCTCGTCGGGGTGTTCGTCGAGGTGTCCGTGAACGTGACGGTCAACGGTGCGGTGCCGGAGGTGGGAGTGCCAGTAAAGTTGGCAACAGGTGCCGGGGTCGACTCACTAACATTCACCCACGTAATGCCGGATATACCCGCCCCGCCGCTGTTGATTACCGTTAAATTTACCGACCAGTTCCCGGCAACAAATGTCTGTGTGGCGTTATTGATTGTGCTGAACTGTTCCCACGCGGTAACGGTCAGGTTATTCCGTCCCCACGCCCAGCCAGCCGGGTAGTTTGTCGATGTGTCGTTGAACACCATCGTAAACGGTGCAACACCCGCCCAGCCCTGAGATGAACTATTTATTGCTACGGATGTGTTTGTGGAACTGAAACTCGCCATGGGTGCCGGACTCCGTCGGAACTCAAGGCGCGCCCCAACAGACGCACCCGAAGTCAATGTATCGCTACTCGCAAGCAGCTCCATGACTCCCGCACGCCCGGCATCATCCCAATCGCCGCCCGAAATCAGAATGTTCGGCGCACCGAAATTTGTACTTCGCGGATACGAAAAGAAATCCGATAGATAGGTTGTGTCTGAACCTCCAGTTGCATTTGATGGCAGGAATAACGGTCTGGCAACATCCGTGTTCAGTAAATTCGTTTGGTATCCGTCGGTGAGTGCAAGAGCTCCGACAGATTGCACGTCGTTTGCATCCAATACATCTTTGAAGGTTATTTTCTGACCGGTTACTCCCAATCCGGTTGCGTTGATGACATTCGTATTCGTTTTTATAGCGTTGAGCCCATCCTGGAACTGATACACATTCCCCCACAGGTTTTCAATACCCCGGTAGGATACAGAGGTTTTACCATAGAGACCCGTTCCATTACCCGTGGCATTAATTGCATAGATTGCGGTGTCGATTGATTCGTTTCCACTGATTGTAGGACCGGTATTGCCCTCAACCCAGCCCCTCGATCCCGTCCATGCAGCCTGACTGTTTAAGGTAACCATTTCGGTATAGAAGAGTTGCCGGAGCCCGGATACCGTCCAGACGTTGGTTATACCCCACCCGGCTCCTTTGTTTTCAGCATAGGTTCGTGCGGTACCGATAGTCATCGACACAGCCGGCACTTTTCCGGTTGCACTTTGTAATTTTGTGCCAACCAGAGTTGCATCGTATCTGCCGACGTAATAGTAGGTCGCTGGTGTACCTGCATCGGTTCCAGTACCCCGCTGGTTAAACATCGGTGCTACGGTATAATGGAGTGCATCTTGTGCACCGGGTGAAATCCAGTAAGAGAAATTCCCATTGGCATACGTGCTGCACGTATAAAATCGCGGGATTTCTACCATGACATCCCCGTATGTGCCGGATAAGTCTAATCCATCACCACGGTTGTTCGTGCCGTAGAGAACAGGCGTAGAGTTGCTTGCATTTACCACAACCGTTTTCATGCCACTCCACGGCAGATGGGTGTTGAACCAATCTCCGGTTGCATTCGGAATGACCGTCCCGTCCGAATCGATCTGGTACAGCCGGGGGGATGGATCGGAGGTGTTCCACCGGAACCCGATAACACCGGGAATTGGGTCACCCGTATACGTGTATGAAGTCGTGGCTGTGCCGCCAGGTGTAGTGACCGTGACCGTAACGGGTCCGGCTCCGGCTGAAGCGGCGGGGGCGGTCATATTGATCGTCGTTGCGGTGTTCGTGTTGATGGTCGCCGCTGCGCTGCCAAATGTTACTGAAGTCGCTCCCGCCAGGTTCGTCCCGGTGATGTTGACGAGTGTGCCGGCAGCTAACGGACCGGAATCCGGCGAGATGACGGTGATTGTCGGAGCGGGTAAACCAGTTACGGTAATATACAATGGTTTTCTTGTGCTGTTGTACCCGACAGTGTTGTACGCTTGAAGTGAAACATTGTACGTTCCCGTAGTGGTATAGGTATGCGATGGGTTCTCTTCCGATGATCCGGTGGGTCGGAACTGCCACGTGTCATTCTTGTTGACATTATTGGCATTACCACCCATCAGCACAACGCTGCCGTCCGGCATCGCTACACTGGTATGAGCGGCACGTTCTGCCCAACCGGAACTTGTATTCACCTGCGTCCATGTTGCGCCGTTATCCGTAGACCGCCACGTGTCATTAAATTGACTGCTGTCGGCCACCTCACCGCCCATCAGCACGATGCTGCCGTCCAGCATCGCTACACTGGTATGACCGGATCTTGCCGACCACCCGGAACTTGCGTTCACCTGCGTCCATGTTGCACCGTTATCCGTAGACCGCCACGTGTCATTAAATTGACCGCTGGCGCCCGCCGCACCGCCCATCAGCACAATGCTGCCGTCCGGCATCGCCACGCTGGTATGACCGGATCTTGCCGACCACCCGGGACTTGCGTTCACCTGCGTCCATTTTGCGCCGTTATTTGTCGACCGCCACGTGTCATTCACATAGTTAGTGGAGCTGGTCTGACCGCCCATGAGGACGATGGTGCCGTCCGCCATCACCACGCTGGTGTGACCGGATCTTCGCGTCCACCCGGAACTTCTGTTCACCTGCGTCCATGTTGCGCCGTTATTTGTCGACCGCAACGTGTCATTCATATAGATGGTGGAGGTGGTCTGACCGCCCATATTGACGATGCTGCCGTCCGGCATCGCCACACTGGTGTGACCGGATCTTCGCGTCAACCTTTCGGTCGTCCGCGTCCACGTAGCGCCGTCATCCGTTGACCGCCATGCATCAGTCACATAGTTGGTGGAGCTGGTCTGACCGGCCATCAGGACGATGCTGCCGTCCGGCATCG
This sequence comes from Dehalococcoidia bacterium, assembly GCA_041653995.1. Classification (NCBI taxonomy): domain Bacteria; kingdom Bacillati; phylum Chloroflexota; class Dehalococcoidia; species Dehalococcoidia bacterium. Next base: position 557 of record JBAZEK010000038.1, on the reverse strand, counting down.
CCACACTGCTGTGACCGTATCTTGCCGTCCACCCGGCACTCGCGTTCGCCTGCGTCCATGCAGGCACCATCCAGTTCTCGTCGCCGAAAAACCATGCCCAGCCGGTAGGAGTGTTCGCGGTTGTATCCGTGAACTGGACGGCGAGCGGGGCTGTACCACTCGTTTTATCAGAGGTGAAACCGGCGACCGGCGCCGGTGCTGATACGTTGATGAACGTAACCTGGGTCGAAATGTTAAATCCGATGCAATTTGTCGCATTCAGGATGATCAAGTAGTTTCCAACGCCAAACGTTTGGAGGGGACTCTGGGTTGTTGCAAAGGTAAACGCCGTATTGTTCCCGGTTACATTCGTCGCGTTCCATACCCAGCGAGTCGGTGTATTTGTGGTTGTGTCAGTGAACTGGACAGCGAGCGGGGCGGTACCATTCGTTTTATCGGCGGTGAAACTGGCGACCGGAGCCGGTGCTGATACGTTGATGAACGTGATCTGGGTCGATAGGTTGAATCCGCCGCTGTTGGTTGCATTCAGGTTGATCGAGTAGTTTCCAACGCCAAAC
>JBAZEK010000037.1 GCA_041653995.1 Dehalococcoidia bacterium | reverse complement strand
ATCCTTTCTCCGGCACCGTCTATCTCGGGGGTCTCCAGTGAGGCTATTTCCTGCATCCTGGCATACCAGTCGTTGCGGAAGCAGGTTACTGCCTCGTTGAACTCCTGGGTGTCGGGCAGGTCGATGAATGTTTTCTCCAGGGACATTGTCATGACTCGTCGCCTTCCTTTTCTTCTTTCTTGCATATTTGGTTGTGTATCTGACAGACCATGGTGTACATCTTACTGGTCATCATTACATGGCCTGTGAACAGGACCATCAGGATCAGGACATTGAGGATTCCAAAGCCAATGGGGATCCAGGGCCATCCGGGCATTATTTGTTCTCCTTTGCGATGAAGTGGTACAGGTAGACCGGCTCGATGCCGAACCAGGTCTTCTCCAGGTGGGTGCTTTCCCAGTGATCGAAGGCTTCTGTGCGGCCGGTGTAGCCCAGGTCACGCCAGTGGGCGGTCATCAGGTCGTTGAGCTCCATTTTCTCCCGGCCGGTGATGATATAGGCGTGACCATTGACGATGATATCGGCCTCACCGCCAGCCAGATCAACAGTGCTGGCAAAGCAACGCACTTTGCCGGCCAGGATGTTCTGTTGCTGGCTGTCGGTGAAGCGGGGGGTGAGCCGTTTGATATTGGTCATTTTCTGGCCTTCCGAACACGGTACAGGTAGCAGTTGTGCCGGGAGCGGGCGATGGTGATGCGGTTCAGCTTGGCCAGTTTGGCCAGGATCTTCCGGGCGGAACTTTCCGGTATGCCGGTGGCACCGGAGATGGTTTTGACCGTCAGGGAAGACTTATCGGTTTGCAGCAGACGCATGACAGCCCATTCCTGGTCGGTCAGGGCGGCATCCGATTGCAGGAAGTTGTTTACAGATTCCTGTGGGATGAGCCACTTGCCGGCGGGCTTGGTGGCCGGCAGTTTGCCGGAAGCAATGTACTCCCGAATGGTCAGGGGGTCCACGCGCAGCATGGCTGCGGCTTCAGTAGTGGTATAGAACTTTTCAGTCATGATGATTTACCAGCCTCTGCACTGCGGTGTAGCTCAGGCCGGCGCAGAGAAGCAGGAAGGCATAGATGCCGGGGAAAACTTGCCAGAAGGTCATTACAGGGCTCCGGTGTGAAGTGAAAGTGAGTGGTGCATCTTGGTTACCTCCCTTAGTCTGTTCTTGTTTACTCTTGTTTGTTCTAGTTTGCTAAGGTGATTTCTAGCGTCAGGCTGGATTATAACATAGGAAAATAGTGGTTGTCAAGGGGTCAGGAGATTTCCGCTTCTTCCGTTTCTACTTCTTCTACTTCTGGTTCTTCTTCTGGTTGCCCAGTGAGCTGTGGCTGTGGATGACCGTCATTGCCGTTGCCGCCCGGGGGGTCCGGTTGCAAGGGGGTGGTGTCGATGATGCTGGAAGGCGGCAGGGAGGCATCGGGACGGATCAGGCGGTAGGTGAAGGTGTTGTGGGCCTGGGTAGACATGCGGCAGTGGCCTTTCTTGCCCAGAGAGGTGAGGGCCTTGCGGATCTCCTTGGCGGTCCATTTGTCACCGCATTCTTCTTTCATCTTCTTGATAGTCCAGTCTTTGGGCTGGAGTTCCATGAGCAGAAGCATATCGGACTCGATCTCGGTCAGGTTGACGTGGTAGTAGCCGCCGAATTCCATGGTCAGGTGGGTGCTTGATTCCACCATGCACATGGTGATTACTTTCTGGGGGATGGCTTGCCGCTTGGCTATGGGGCGCAGGTACATGCGGTCGATGAGGTTGTCGGACACGGTGGCGGCCAGGATGTATTCGGTGTCGCACTGCTGTTTGATGACGCTGGAGCCCATGCCGGACAGATGGGTATTGTAGTCCATTAAGGTTTCTACTTTGTGTTCGGTCTTCTCTGTTAAGTGGTGATTGATGATGATGGTGCGGTCCGGGGTGAGGCACCTGGCTTTCAGTTCGGCCAGCTTGCTCATGTCCAGAGTGGAGTTGGAGTTGGATTTGCCGCACAGGGAGTGCAGGGAGTCGATGACCACCAGGGCGGGATTGGCCTCGTTTATCATCTGGTACAGCCGCCAGTTGAAGGCATGGTCCTGCATGGACTCATAGGCCAGGGTGTACCGCGGCGGGCCGCCCATGCCGGCGGCGATGCGCCCCAGGCGTTCTTCCAGCACGTCGGTAGGGGTATCCTGGTCGACGATGAGTATATTGCCGTAGGTGGTCTTCATTCCCAGGTAGTCCTTGCCGAAAGCCACGCAGCCGGCCAGGTACTCGGTGGCGAAGGATTTGCCTACGCCGGACTGCGCCAGGACAACGCACAGGTGACCCAGGGGGAACAGCGGTTCCACGAGCCACCGGGCCTGGTTTACTGGGGCTGTGAAGTCAAAAACTCTAGGCATGGAACTGTCGACTTTCGCTGGCCTTTTTTGGACCAGTTTGTTCGGGGGCAAAATGACGCTCAGCAGTCGTATGCGAAGTCGGGCAAACTGGATTCGTCCTATGTGACACAGTTAGCTTCATTTAGCTTCAAAAATGGCTACCCCTTATACGGAAAACTGGAAAACTGGAACGATTTTTGTTCGGGATTTACGCTCAAAAACCCGCTGGAAAACTAGGCCGATTTTGGGAAAACTACTTATGTCAACCATGTAAAATACCCCCTAGTTTGGCCAGTTTTCCCAGTTTTACTCGTAACAGGTGTATGGGATAAATTGAAAAAAATGTCAAGTTGGGAAATCTGGAAAAACTGGAAAACTAGAAAACTGGAAAACTGAAAACTGGAAGGCCCCCAAAATCGGGTGGTATGTCTTGTATGATAAAGTCGGGTACTTATGTCCTGTGGGATGGAATTTATTGTCTGTGACGGTTTACTTGAATATGATGGTCGTAGCAGATGCCGCCAGTGGCGGACAGGGAAACGGATCATAACTTCGAAGTCAGATTTTCCCGTAGAGATTGATGGCGAAGGACTCGGCTATGACTTCTTGCCGCCGCCGTTCTCGGTCGGCTGGGAAGATGTAGTCCCAGTCGTGGTTGGTTCCCCATGCCTGCCCGGGGATGCGCCGGCCGTTGTCAAATTCCCTGGTGGCCCTGCACAGCCGGCAGACGCCGTTGGCAGTAGGGTTGTTGGTGGGCTCGATTACCCAGTGGTGCTGGCAGGCTGCTGGCGATTGCTTGGACTGAGTGCCGGGGGTTTTGCGCTCAGCGGTAAGGGTCATGGTTCCTCCTTTCAGATTTTAGGCTGGGGAAGTAACTTCGGGTTCAAAGAACCCGAGTTTTCCTTTGCAGGGGATGGGTGTGTCGTAGGCTTTGGGATTGGCAAGAACGAAGCCGTATGGCCCACTGAACCAGGGGTTGTCGCTCTGGGTCACGCAGTCAATGATGTCTACTTCGCCTATGAGTGCGCTAAAGATAAGAGGGAAGTGAATCTCATATCTACACAACTTGCCGATAGATTGGTGTAGCCATGTATAGGCGTCCTTATCCTCTTGTTTGCTGGCATGGACATAGATACGACACGGCAATCCTACAAAGAAGTCTGCCCGCTGACTCTTATACACACCGTGTCGTGGATTCCTGCCGATACGCCAGGTTCGGTTCTCTATGTTTTTCTGGCCTGACACTATCAGCCACGCCCACGGTTGCCTGACGCTGAGGGCTTTCACAGCCGGCCTCCATGGGCCAGGCGCAGCAGGCTGCGGCGGCATTGGGAGAAGCGGTGAACTTCGATCTGGAGGCGGTAGTTGGAATAGTGGTCGATCAGGTTCTGGAGATCTGCCTGGCTGCGGGGAAAGGTGAAGATAGCGTGCATACCGTTGCCGTCGTGGTCTACGGTTTCTAAGGGGCGGATGCCGGAAGCGAAGATGGCGGTGGCTAGATCGATGTCGGCTGTTTTGAAGTGTCCGTTGGAAGGTGAGGTGCGGGAAGCAGGCGGACTTGTCATCGTGCGCGTCATCTCCTTGTACGTGTTATTGAAGCCAGCAGTCATTCTTGTCTTTGGCCGCTGGTGATGATTCATTTTAACACATCATGTCAAGCTAAAACCGATATCACTTTGATATCACTATGATATAATATATGGCATGGTACGACCTGTTCGGGTATCCCTGTTGGTGCGAATAGACCGGAGTGCCCGGAAGAAGCTGTCTGAGGAAGCGGCTGCCAAGGGGCTGTCCATGGCCGCCTTGGTGCGGATGATACTCCAGTCTCATTTGCAGCAGGAGCGATACAAGAAACGGAGGCAGCGTGTACGGTAGATTGATCGCAGCCGGCGGGCTGTGGCTGGCGGTGCTGTTCCGGTTGTTGCATGTGTTCAACGGGCGGCACCTGATCGTGTCGCCTGATTCCTATTATTTCCATACCCAGGCAAGGTACCTTGCTGAAGGGCTGCCTTCTATGCCTGCCAGGGGCAGCGGCCTTACATATATAGTAGGCGGACTGGGGAAGGTTATTGGCATGGACTGGGCCAGTGCCGTGGTGCCGTTGCTGCTGTCGGCAGGCACCGGGTTGCTGGTCTATTGTGGTGCCAGGAAGCTCTGGGGGAGCACGGTAGGGCTTTTCTCGCTGCTGGCCTTTGCAGTAGCCTTCCCGGCGGTGTTCATCGGGGCAGCCGGCAATATTGACCGGGACTGCTTGCACTTGCTGCTGATTCCACTGTGCTTGTTTGCGGTGTATTTCCTGCGGGAGAATTTCGTTCTGTGGAGTGTAGTGATAGCTGCTTCTTGCGTTGTGCTGTGGTATGAGTGGGGACTGCAGGGACCGCTGCTGGTGGGGCTCTATGCCTTGCCGTTTGTGGCGGCTGTGTTTTTGTGGCGGTGGCGTCATGGCGGGCTGGAAGGGCGGTACCAGATCATGGTTGTCGGAGGGTGTGTTGCCGGGATAGTGCTGGCGGCCGTTTACTGGCACGAAGCGACAGATATCTTTCAGAAGTTTCAGGGCACTACTATCGGCGAGATGCAGATGCTGGACGGCCGGGAGTTGCTGGCCTACCTGCTGCTGATACCTTTCATGTTTCTGGGGA
>JBAZEK010000036.1 GCA_041653995.1 Dehalococcoidia bacterium | reverse complement strand
TCGTGACCGGAGTCACATAGAGATTGACAATAGAACCCAGTTCTTTTTCCCGCACGACCGACAGTGCGGTCAATATGGCCGGGATCAGCATCAAAAGCAGCGGAATCACGGCAGGCACCATCGCCACAAGACTCTTGACATCCGGATTATAACGAAAGCGGGTTTCAATGGTGGCAGGTTCTGTTAATGCGGCAGCGCCGGAGGTTTGTCGCGCCATCGTTGCCAGCCATTGCGCGTGCATCCCCTGCGCATATCCGCGAACCGTTTCGGCCCGCTGCGGCATGGCGCCGTCGATCCAGGCGCCAATGGCAACCGGTGTCCCACGTTTCAGGTCGCGGGCGAAACCGGGCGGAATTTCGATGGCTAAACTGATTTCGCCTGCGCGCATGCGACGATCCATGTCCGCGTAATCGGCAATCGGCGGGTGTTCGCTGAAGTAGCGCGACCCGGAAAGGTTGAGCACATAGTCGCGGCTGGTGATGGTCTGATCGCGGTCAAGCACTGCGAAGGAGAGATTCTCTACATCCATGCTGATGCCGTAACCGATCACGAACATCAGGATCGCGCTGCCCAGCATGGCGAGCGTCAGGCGGATCGGATCGCGAAACAGTTCGAGTGCCTCGCGCCGGGTATAGCTAAGTAAGCGGCGGGGACTGAACCATGCCGGTCGCACATTGGTAATCGCAGCCTTTTGTTCAACAGAAGGCGCAATGGCAGCCGTTTCGGCAATTACTGCCGAGGGTCCGTCTGTCTCCCGGACCAGAGCCTCTTCCAGATAACTGATAAAAGCTTCCTCAAGTGTACTGACCCCGCGTGCCGCAATCAGTGCGGCAGGTGAGTCGCTAATCAACACCCTTCCTGCATGCATGAGTGAGATCCGGTCACATCGGCAGGCCTCGTTCATGAAGTGCGTGGAGATGAAAATAGTAACCTTATCCTTGCGCGCCAGATCGATCATGATCTGCCAGAAGGCGTCGCGCGCCACCGGGTCCACCCCGGAGGTCGGCTCGTCAAGAATCAGCATCTCCGGACCGTGGATCATCGCCACCGCCAGCGACAATCGCTGACGCTGACCCAGCGGCAGGGCGTCAGGCAGGCTGTCCATCACCTCGCGCAAGCCGAAACGCTGCGCCATCTCTTCCAGACGCGGCCCGATCCGGTCTTCCGGCATTTTGAATAAACGCGCATGCAATACCAGATTCTGCCTGACCGTCAACTCACTGTATAGTGAAAACGACTGCGACATATAGCCGACGCGCCGTCGCGTATCAAGATCATGTGGATCCACGGGATGGCCGAACAGCAGGGCATGCCCATCAGAGGCCGGCAAGAGTCCGGTCAACATCTTCATAGTCGTTGTCTTGCCGCACCCGTTGGATCCCAAAAAACCGAAAATCTCGCCTCGCCCGATGCTGAAGCTGACATGATCAACGGCGGTGAAATCACCAAAGCGCTTCGTGAGATCATGGGCTTCGATTGCTATCTCGCTGTCGGCGTCTGTTTCGCGGATGGGGATAATGACAGGTTGGTAACCGTCACGCTGCGCCTGTGGTAGTAGAGCAATAAATGCCGCCTCCAGCGTATGGGCGCCCGTAAAAGTCAGAATCTCCTTTGGAGTGCCTGTGGCAAGTATGTGCCCGGCATTCATGGCTACAAGCCAGTCAAAGCGCGCGGCTTCCTCCATATAGGCGGTGGCGATGATCACACTCATGCCGGGTCGCTCGGAGCGGATATGTTCGATTAGCTCCCAGAACTGCCGCCGCGAGAGCGGATCGACGCCGGTTGTCGGTTCGTCGAGGATCAGAAGGTCGGGATCGTGAATGAGCGCGCAGCACAGGCCGAGTTTCTGTTTCATGCCGCCGGAAAGCTTTCCCGCCGGTCGGTCGGCAAAGGCAGTAAGCCCCGTGGCGAGAAGCAACTCATCGATGCGGCGTTTACGCTCGCTCAGGCTGTGGCCGAAGAGACTGGCGAAGAAATCCAGATTTTCGGTTACCGACAGCGTTGCGTAGAGATTCCTGCCCAGCCCCTGCGGCATATAGGCCACCTGCGGGCAAACGATTCTGCGGTGGCGATGGTCGGCGATATCGCCGCCTAATACTTCGATCCTTCCTGTCTGGATCGCTCTGGCGCCTGCCACCAATGAGAATAGTGTGGACTTGCCCACGCCGTCCGGTCCGATGAAGCCAACCATGCAGCCGGCCGGGACATCAAGACTCACGGCATCAAGCGCCAACGTCTTGCCGAAGCTCAGACTGACTTCATGCAATCGGGCCGCAGGCGGCAAAAGGCCGGCGGCGGGATTTTGTTCACTCATCATTGTGCCTTCACCTGCAAATGAGCCGGCCACTGGGCTTTGGAATCAAGGCGTATATAGGCCATGCCGGGCAATCCGGTTTTAACCTGGGTGATATACTTTCTGAGCAACTCGGGGGGGATCTGGGCGCGGACGCGAAACATCAGCTTCTGGCGTTCACTGGCCGTCTCCACTGTTTTCGGGGTGAACTGGGCCATATCGGCCACAAACGACACCCGTGCCGGAATGACATACTGAGGAGCGGCATCAAGGACCAGCCGCACCTCGGTGCCCAGTGCGACTCGCCCCACTACGGCTGTGGGCAGGAAAAAGGTCATATAGACATCGCTCAAGTCAACCAGACTCAACACCCGGCCGCCGCCGCCGACCACCTCACCCGGCTGGACTACGCGGTATTGCACCCGCCCGTCGCGGGGCGACTTGAGCGCACTGTCTTTTATATCGGCCTGGATGCGGTCGACTGTCGCCTTTACGGCTTCAACGGCCGACAGCGCGCCGGCAATACCGGCCCGTGCCGTTACAATGGTCGCGCCTGCGGCGGCAAGTTGGGCGCGAGCTACGCTGACGGTGGCAACGGCGCTCTGGACCCGCGCACTGTCATCATCAGACTCCTGTTGCGACGTCGCCGCCTCAGCAGCGAGAGTTGATGAGCGAAGCGCGCGCTTTCGGGCAACGCTAAGTTCGGCTTCGCGCTGTCTGACCAGGGCCAGCGCCGCTTCTTTTTCACTTTCACGCTGGACTAATTGACTGCGCGCCGTTTCAACCCCGCTCTGCGCCTGTTTCAGTTGTGCTTCGGCCTGCCGGCGCTCGGCTTCCAGTACTTCGGTATCCATCAACGCTACGACCTGTCCTGCGGCGACTAACTCTCCTTCGCGCACCAGAATATCCTTCACCCGGCCGGGTGTTCTGGCGGCGACGTCGATCTCAACTGCTTCAATGCGTCCATTGCCGCTGACCAGACCTTCGTTTTTGTCATCCTTACCAAATATTTGCCAGACGACTATACCCAAGCCGCCAATAATCAGCACCACTATGGCTGTGATCAACCATTTCTTCCGTTGTTTTGTTATAGTCTTCTTAGGCCCGGCTGTGGCTTCAGGCCTGATCTCGACTTTTGATATGGGCTTAGGCTCTTCTTTGAGTTCAGATTTGGGTTCGTTGGTCATAGTCCTCTCTCCATTTGATAGCAATTTGCTTTTGTTGACCTACTTTGGTGGACACGTTGTTGGTAATCCGTAGGGAACGATCGAGTGACCTCGTGTGACCTTCAGGTCATCAGGTTATTCAAACCGTTCCCTACGTGCATCGGATCACTCGCCTTACCGAAGGTTATCCTTTCAAAGCGAAATGACATGAGTTATTGTTCCTTATGTTCAAGAGTTCCGCCGCCCAGTGCCGCATAAAGGTTTACATTGCCGGCAAGCAGCGCCCGCCGTAACTGCACCAGTGCCTGTTCGGCCATAAACCGGTCGCGCTCGGCATCGAGTACCTCCAGGTACGGCGCAGCGCCATTTTGATAACGCAAACCGGCCAGACGTGTACGTTCCGTTTGCGCAGCAAGAGTCGCCTGCTGCGCGGCAACCTGCCGGGTAAGCCAGAGACGCGCCGCCAAGGCGTCTGCCACCTCGCGGAAGGCGCCCTGAATCGTTCGCTCATAGTCGGCCACAGCCAGATTGCGGCGTGCTTCCGACACATCAAGATTTGCCCGATTGCGCCCGCCGTCAAAAATGGGCAGGGTGATACTCGGCGCAAAGCTCCAGATACTGCTGCCTGCGCCAAACAGACCGCCAAGCGCGGCGCTGGCCGTACCCAGATCGCCGGTCAGCATGATGCGCGGGAAAAAGGCTGCACGGGCGGCGCCGATATTGGCATGAGCCGCCTTCAGCCGGTGTTCGCAAGCGAGTATGTCCGGACGGTTCATCAGCAAGTCCGAGGGCAATCCTGCGGAAATTTCCTGCACAAAGCGAGGCTCGATCATGGACAGCGTCTGGGTCTCGAAAATGACGGGGGCGCCGACCAGAAGCGTCAGGGCATTGAGGTTTTGATCCCGCAGGCGTCTTAAGGCCGCCAGGTCGGAACGCGCCTGATTCAAGAGTGTTTCAGCCCCAACTGCATCCACTTTGGATGCATATCCTACTTCATACCGCCTACGCGCTATGCGATAGGATTCCTCACGGGTGGTAAGGGTCTGCTCTCCAATAACGATGCGCTCGTCGAGTTCCCGTTCCAGAAGATATGTATTGGCAACCTGTGCGACCACGCTGATAACAATAGCGCGCCTGGCTTCTTCAGTTGCGAGGTAGGATTCCAGCGCTGCATCCGTTAGATTGCGCACCCGGCCCCAGAAATCCAACTCCCACAGACTGAGATTCAGGGTCACCTGGTATTGTTCTGAAGTGACAGAGCTCCCGGTCGGCGACAGATCGAAAGGCACCCGTGACCAGTTGGCCGCGGCGCCGGCGCCGATACTGGGTAACCGGTCGGCGCGCTGGATGCCATAGAGGCCGCGGGCCTCTTCCACTCGCGCGACGGCAATTCGCAGATCGCGGTTGTATTCAATCGCCTGAGCAATCAATTTCCGGAGTCCGGCGTCCGTAAAGAATTCGCGCCAGCCAAGCTGCATGGCATCTTGTGTAACCTGTGTTTGCGCTGATTTTGTTCCCGGATAAGCTGCTGCTGTGGGCAGAGAAGGCCGCTCATAGATCGGCGCCAGCGAACACCCGGCCAGGACGGTAATCATC
>JBAZEK010000035.1 GCA_041653995.1 Dehalococcoidia bacterium | reverse complement strand
GTATTGCCCGACATGTTCCTGCCGCCCGCTTCTACCCTGCCTGTTACCGCCCCTGTTTCCACGCTAGACTGCCGCATTGGGTGCCTCCCGTTTCTAGGCGATATCATACAGCAAAACGGGCCCAAAAAACATCCTTTCCATGAAAACTGCGGCCTGGGGCAAGCGGGCGTTGCCGAAAATAGTTGAAAATAAGTGTTTACTTTGTGAACCTTGGTTACTATAGTATTGTCATGAGTCACGAAACCCTAACCAAACGACAGGGGAATTGAAAATGAACATTCAAACGGAAGCAAACAGAATCGCGAGGCAAGCCGGTCATGTCCGAGCAAATCGCATCGTAGTAGGTGATCGTGCAAAAGTAGTCAAGCATATTGCTTACGGTTACCGAAAATACACGACAGGCGAATATGTGAGCACTAAGTATCGCTCTTGCTTTGGCTGGAAGAATACTTATTACCAACATGCGATCACGACCGTCATGCTTCGCGATCCTCGCTCCGAGTTCTCCGGAGTTGATGCAAATTTCGTTTCCGCAACCTAACCCTAACCAAAAATCAGAGGAGACTACCATGGCAGCTGGAATTACAGAGATTGATCGCGGAATAGTGTGGGGAACGACGTGGCATAACCTGCCACAGTATAAAATGAAGAAGATGCCAGTAACCCTTGAAGAGGCCCGCCAGGTGCTTGACTTCCCCATTGAGAAGCGGAAACTGGGATACATGGCGCCCAGCAGCAACTGGAAAGAGGTCGACGCCTATGCCCTGGTGCGCGGCGAACATGTCCTTGTCGACGCGGTGGGCAGCCGGTTCAGCGTCTGCAACAACGTGGACATGCTGAACCACATCGCCAAGACCGTGATGAAGGAGTTCCCCCAGCTGAAAATCGAGTCGGTCGGCACCCTCTGGGCCGGCGCAACCTCGTTCCTCAACCTGAAAGTTGACTCCTTCCAGGTGCACGGCGACAAGAGCGAGACCATCAACCGCATCATGTGGTACAACCCGCTGGGGCTTGGCAGTTACAAGACCTGCGCCCACAACGTCCGTGTGGTCTGCGACAACACCCTACGGGCGGCGCACGTCGAAGGCAAAGCCAACGGCACGCTGCGCGGAATCGCCCACACGGCAACCGGCGCCGCCAAGGTGCAGAAGGAACTGGACAACCTCGCCCGGCACTTCCTCGAGCTGGAGTCCCTCACCCAACAGATGCGGCGACTCGCCAAGAAGCCCATGACCTCGGCGATGGTCGAGTCGTTCTTATCACAGCTGGTGCCCATCGGCCCTGAGCTGGAAAAGTCTGCCGTGACGCAGCGGCAGAACAAGCGGGAGACCTTTCTCCATCAGTTTGAGAGTGACCAAACTCTTGCCGACCCGGTGAACCGCTCGGCGTATGCAATGCTCAACGCCGTGACTTACGTCCTGGACCACCAAGACGCCAAGCGCGGCCACGACCTCGGCAGCATCGCGTGGGACGGCCTCGTCGGGACACGCGCTGGCATCAAGGACAACGCCTTGGCAATCCTCAATGCTTCATGTAACTAACGGAAACCAACCCAAGGGGCAGGACCACCAACTGCCCCAGAAAGAAAATGATGACCAAACAACAGATCCAAGCCGTGTTCGAACAGTATACGCCGATGCTCCACCGTCTGTCCCACCAGTGCGCCAGCAGGTGCGGGCGCCCCGAGGACGAGGTCTATGGGCAGGCCTGCTACGAGTTCGTGCGGGCGGCCAACTCGTTCAACGCCAGCCGCAACGCGTCCTTCGCGACCTACGCCCTCGCCTGCGTGAAGAATAACATCGCAAGATGGGGCATGCAGAACCCGCTCGCCAGCGACCCCGACCTGGCGCCTGTGGCCGAGACCCTGGAGTTCGACCGCCCCGACCGCCAGCTGATGCGAAAGGAGTGGCTTGCCGGGCTGAGTGACGAGTGCCGGGAGGTGGCGCTGATAATCCTCAGCGGCCCCGCCGAGGTGCTGTGTCTCGCCCAGGGCGCCGGCCGCAAAGCGGTGCTCGGGGCGCTGCGGCACTACCTGCAGGAGGAACGCGGCTGGGGCCTGCGGAAGGTCTGGAAGACGATCCACGAGATGAAGCAGGTCGTGGCGACAATGTAGCAACAACCTCTAACCAAGACAAAGGAACATGCCGTGCAAACCTTTTTGCCATACGCCGATTTTAACCAATCTGCTCGCGCTCTGGACAACAAGCGGCTTGGCAAGCAGCGGGTGGAAGCCTGGCAAATACACCGGGCGATTACAGACCCAACCTATGGCTGGCAACATCATCCTGCGGTACGGATGTGGCGTGGGTATGATGGTGCACTTATGGTTTACGGAATACACATCTGCAAGGAGTGGAAACAGAGAGGGTTCAACGACAGCCTGCTCGCACGTTTTACTACCAACCATGATCATCCACAAATTTTCCCTTGGTGGTTTGGAAGCGAATCGTTCCATTCAAAACACCGCTCTATTCTGCTCGCCAAAAACTACGCCTATTACAGCAAGTTTGGGTGGGCAGAAAAACCAGCGCAGAAGGTAAACGGGAAATGGTCATACATTTGGCCGAACGTCAAGTTGTATCAATAGGAGGACTAAACGATGCTAACAGAAATGACAATCCTGATGCTCACCCTGTTCGGTGAAGCGTCCATCTGCAACGAGACCGAGATGCGAGCGGTGGCCAGGACCATCCAGGTGCGGGCCGAGGACAGGCGGACGTCCGTCCACGTGGAATGCCTGCGCCCCTACCAGTACAGTTGCTGGAACGGGTACGCCAAGAAATACAAAATCCTACGTGCTTACAAAGGTGGCCAATTCCACACTTCCCCCGCATGGAAGCAATGTAGATTAGTAGCGTATGATATGTATGCAGAAAAGCTGAACAGCCTGCCTCGCTGGAATCACTATTATCTGGCATCCATGAAAAAACCGCCGGAGTGGGCGAAGAAGATGACGCAAGTAAAAGCGATCGGACATCACATATTCGGGAGGATTGACTAACATGACCGGCGAAACAATCCAAATCATGCAAGCCAACCGGGCACTGGAGATGAGATACGCCGAAGCATTCCAACGGCTATTTGGGTGCAGGCTCCACGACTACTTCAACTACGTGACCGGGTTCGACATCGTGAAGTTCGACAAGGACATCGCGACTCCAGACGGGACATCCACCAGCATGTGGATCCAACAGAAGTATGGTACGGAAACGATTAGTCTGATCAGGAAACTAATAGGATGTTCGGTACGGTAATTTATGTACAAATGAAAACTGTAGACTACATTGGAAATACTTTCAAAATATCATTCCCATACGACCCGGCCACCGTCGCCCAGGTACGAACACTTCCACCTGGTAGAAAATGGGATCCAATAACCCACTCGTGGTGGTGTCCCCCATCTGTAGATGCACTCACCCAATTACGAGGTTGGGGATTTGAAGTCCTGCCCGCCGTCGTCAAGTGGGAGAAAGAATGGTTCAAGCCAAACAAACCTGCCATCCACGCAATAAGTGACATCCCCGGCCTCAAGCACCCGCTCTACCCGTTCCAGGCAGAGGGTGTGGGGTTCATCGAGGACCGGGGCGGGCGGGTGCTGGTGGCGGACGAGATGGGGCTTGGTAAGACGGTGCAGGCGCTGGCGTGGTTACAATTACACCCTGACGTCAAAAAAGCTGTAATCATCTGTCCGGCGTCACTAAAAGGATCATGGATGAACGAAATTGCAAACTGGGTAACGGACGAGGCTGTTGTAATCTATGGGGGTCGTAGCCAGCGAGAAGAATTGTACAGGACTTTCAAGACAGATCCTAAGAAAAAGTATCTTGTCCTAAACTACGACATACTATCCGTAGACTTGGGGTTCATTCAAGCCCTATAAAATAAAGGTTGACTTCCAAAATGGTTTCCTATAATATATGTAGCAGGAATAGGGTAGCTCCCGAAAAGGCGGACACGTTCACCGCCCTGTCCTGCTTATCGCTTGAACGCAACGACTGTGAACGGAGTTGTTATGAAGAGAACTATCTACCGAAATCCTCCCTTGTGCGCCTGCGGCTGCGGCCTGCCTGTCAAACAAAAATGGGGAAGCCATGACTGGAATAATTTTATTAATCATCACGCGGCAAAATGTAATCCGGCCTTCCAAGCAGGAGAAGGACATACAAAAGCGCGATACTGGAAAGGGAAAACGTTTTCGATAGACCATTCCCAAAAACTAAGCAACTCTCATAAAGGAAGTCATCGTTCCGAAGAAACAAGAAGAAGAATGAGAGAAGCGCGGAGAAAGCAACCGCCACCCTCAGAAAAAACCAGACATAAAATATCAAAAACACTTACTGGCAGACCCTCCAGTCTTTCCAAAGAAGGGCGTCGCAGAAAACGTGAAAAGATGAAAGGGAATAAGTTTGCTCTTGGCTATCATCACACTGAAAAAACCAAACAAATAATATCTGCCGCCCACGCCGGAGAAAATAGTTATCTTTGGAAAGGGGGCATTAGCAAAGAACCTTATGGATTGAAGTGGACGAACCAGCTTAAAAAAGAAATCAAAACCAGAGATGGATATGTATGCCAAAATCCTAACTGTACTCAACAAGTTAAACTCTTGGATGTTCATCATATTGACTATAACAAAAAGAATATGGATCCGAACAATCTAATTACTCTTTGCCGAAGTTGCCATTCAAAAACAAGTCACAAAAACCGTGATAAATGGACAAGGATTTTCAATGAAATTCGATGCAATCATACTTGATGAAGTCCATATGATAAAAAACCCCCGCACTCTTCGCACAAAAGCCGTTAAACAATTGTGCAAAAATAGTTCTTGTATTGTTGCGTTGTCGGGAACTCCTGTAATAAATCGTCCATTGGAATTCTGGAATATTTTGAACATCCTCGCGCCAACCCAGTTTTCCAAATACTGGGATTACGCCCAACGCTACTGCGACGCCAAGCACAACGGGTACGGTTGGGACTTCAGCGGGGCCAGTAATACCGACGAACTCCACCAACGGCTCGACCGCAACATCATGATCCGACGATTGAAAGCTGATGTGCTGAAAGAACTGCCCCCAAAGACCCAGACCACTGTGCCGCTGACCCTTGACTCCTAGGGCCAGTCCATCTACGACA